>CAYSRA010000056.1:0-12509 GCA_964433205.1 uncultured Thiohalobacter sp.
GAAACCGCTCAAACAGGGACCGCTTCATCCACATGTCGCTGCGATGCTCGGCTGCGTCAAACGCCCCGCAACCGGGAACCACACCCCCGTCCGGAGTTCAATGGGGTCAGAGTCCATTGAAATGACTGATAGCCCCGGTCTGGCGGCTGATTTCGATCGAGTCTGACCCCGTAGTGTGCCCGGCTGCGTCAAACAGCCCGAAGTCGGGGGATACACTCCCGTCTCAGGCAGTCGGAGGTCGGGGGCAGGCAATTGCTATGGTTGATGAGGGATTGTTGATCTGATTTCAAGGCATTGGTGCAGCCGAGCATCGCAGGTGTTTTGCGATAAAGCGAGCGTTGTTTGAGCAGGCTGCGTTTTTTGCAGCCTGTGAGTTTAGCGAGCGCGCAAAACACCGAGAAGCGCAGGGAACCCGCGCAGCGGGCAAACCATTGCCTTGAAATCAGATCAACAATCCCCTTTCCCGGTGATGTAAAAAAGGTTCCTGCATTATGTCTAAAGTGAATAAAGTCGTTCTCGCCTACTCCGGTGGCCTTGATACCTCCATCATCCTCAAGTGGCTGGAAGAAACCTACCAGTGCGAGGTGGTGACCTTCACCGCCGACATCGGCCAGGGTGAGGAGGTCGAGCCCGCGCGCGCCAAGGCGCAGGCGATGGGCGTGAAGGAGATCTACATCGAGGACCTGCGCGAGGATTTCGCGCGTGACTATGTGTTCCCGATGTTCCGCGCCAATGCTATCTACGAAGGCCAGTACCTGCTGGGGACCTCCATCGCCCGTCCGCTGATCGCCCGCCGACTGGTGGAAATCGCCAGGGAGACGGGCGCGGATGCAATCTCGCACGGCGCGACCGGCAAGGGTAACGACCAGGTGCGTTTCGAGCTGGGCGCCTATGCGCTGAACCCGGACATCAGGATCATAGCGCCCTGGCGCGAATGGGACCTGAACTCGCGCGAGACGCTGATGGCCTATGCCGAGCAGCACAATATCCCGGTGGACTTCAACAAGGGCAAGAAGTCGCCCTATTCGATGGACGCCAATTCGCTGCATATCTCCTACGAGGGCGGTATTCTCGAAGACCCCTGGGCGGAGCCGGAAGAGAACATGTGGCGCTGGACGGTGTCGCCGGAGCAGGCGCCGGACACGCCCACCTACGTCGAACTGAGCTACGAGAAGGGCGACATCGTGGCTATCGACGGCAAGGCGGTGACGCCGGCCCAGGTCATGGAACAGCTCAACAGGCTCGGCGGCGACAACGGCATCGGCCGCGACGATATCGTCGAGAACCGCTACGTGGGCATGAAGTCGCGCGGCTGTTACGAGACGCCGGCCGGCACCATCATGCTCAAGGCGCACCGTGCCATGGAGTCGCTGACGCTGGATCGCGAGGTGGCGCACATGAAGGATGAACTGATGCCGCGTTACGCAGAGCTGGTGTACAACGGCTACTGGTGGAGCCCGGAGCGGGAAATGCTGCAGGGCATGATCGACGCGTCCCAGGCTACGGTGAACGGCAAGGTGCGCCTCAAGCTGTACAAGGGTAGTGTTATCGTCGTGGGCCGCATGTCGGAGACGGATTCGCTGTTCGACGAGCGTATCGCCACCTTCGAGGATGACGAGGGTGCCTATAACCAGAAGGACGCCGAAGGCTTCATCAAGCTCAACGCCCTGCGCCTGCGCATCGCGGCGCGCAAACGCAAGCCATCGTAAAAAGGGAGGTCTGTCATGCGTATACTTCACGTGATGCTGCGGGTCGGTGACCTGGATCGTTCCATCAGGTTCTATACCGAAGTGCTGGGTATGAAATTGCTGCGACAGAAGGACTACCCGGATGGCAAGTTCACGCTGGCTTTCATCGGGTACGGCGACGAGTCGGAGAATACGGTGATCGAGCTGACCTACAACTGGGACACCGACCACTACGACCTGGGTACCGGCTACGGCCATATCGCGCTGGAGGTGGACGACGTCTATGAGGCGACCGAGGAGATCCGCAAGCGGGGCGGCAAGATCCTGCGCGAGGCGGGTCCGATGAACGCCGGCACCACTATCATCGCCTTCGTGGAAGATCCTGACGGTTACCCGATCGAGCTGATCGGCAAGAAAAGCTGACGTTTCAGCGACGCGCGCATCAGTTGCGGGGCGCTTCCAGCGGCACACCAAACCAGCGCTCGAACCATTGCGCGGCGGGTTCGGGTTTTCCATAGAGATAACCCTGGTGAATGACGTTGGCGCGTGCGTTAAGGAAGGCGGCCTGCTCTTCCGTCTCCACGCCCTCCGCGACGACCTTCAGGTGCATGTGCTCGGCGACGGCCAGTATGGTCTCCACCAGCGCGGCGTCGCTCTCGTCGATGGGGGCATCCTGGATGAAGCTTCTGTCGATCTTCAGTTCGTGGACCGGTAACCGCTTGAGATAGGAGAGTGAGGAGTAGCCGGTACCGAAATCGTCTATCGAAAAGCGTATTCCCAGCTCCGAGATTTCACTCATTCGTGAAATCACTTCGTTGATATTTTCTATCACCAGCCCTTCGGTGACCTCCAGGGTGAGGTGGTTCGGATCGGCGCCGGTCGTGCGTAGCAGGTCCTTGAGCCAGGCGACGAATCCGGCCTGTCTGAACTGACGGGGGCTCAGATTGACGGACAGGCGGAACGGGTGGCCGGCCATGTCGCCACGGGCCATCAGCTGCAGCGCTTCCGAGAGCACCCATCCGCCCACATCGAGTATCAGGTCGGACTCCTCCGCAACAGGGATAAACGCACCGGGGGGAATCAGGCCGCGTTCGGGGTGCTGCCAGCGCACCAGGGCTTCAGCACCAACCAGTCGCCCCTGTGGGTCGACCTGGGGCTGGCAGAACAGGCGCAGCTGCTTGCTGACGACTGCATGGCGCAGCTCCCGCTCGGTGTGGAAACGCTGTTCCACGGATTTACGCATACCGGTTTCAAAGAAGGCGCTCTGGTTGCCACCGTTTTCCTTGGCACGGTGCAGCGCGGTGTCCGCCCGGCGCAGAATCGTCATGGCGCTATCGTCCGGCCCTTCCGGGTAGAGCGTGATGCCCAGGCTGGCAGTGATAGAAATCTCTTCGTTATCGATGACCAGTGATTGCCGCATGGTTTTCATGATCTTCTCCGCGACGGCCAGGGCGCGGTGACCGGCCTGCTCCGGGTGTGTGCCCGGTTCCGGTGCGAGGACAGCGAATTCGTCAGATGCGAGCCGTGCCAGGGTGTCAGTGTCCCGCAGCAGGTTCGTCAGCCGTTTGCTTACAGCCTGGAGCAGCGCGTCTCCCAGCGCGTGACCGCGTGCATCATTGATGTTCTTGAAACGATCGATATTGATCAGAACGAGCGCCGCCTTGTGATTGTTGCGCAGGGCCATGGCCAGTGTCTGGTTGAGTCGTTGCATCAGCAGGGTACGGTTGGGTATATCGGTGAGGGCGTCGTAGTAAGCCAGGTGGTTGATTTCTGCTTCGGCGCGCTTCTTTTCGGTGATGTCCTGTTTGATGGTGACGTAATGCTTGATCTTGCCATCGGCCTCACGAACCGGCGAGATAATGGCCCATTCGATATATTCGCTGCCATCCTTGCGCCGGTTGAACAACTCGCCCTGCCAGGCCTTGCCCCGTGACAGTGTTGCCCACAGTGCCTTGTAGGTCTCCATTGGTGTTTTCCCCGACTTGAGGATGCTCGGGTTCTTGCCGATCACCTCTTCCCTGCTGTAGCCGGTGTTGCGAACAAAAGCCGCATTAACGTATTCGATCCTGGGTTCGAGATCGGTGATGAAGATACTTTCCGGGCTTTGTTCTACCGCCTGTGACAGGGTGCGTATTCGGTCTTCCGCTTCGTGCCGACGCGAAACCTGGCGCTCCAGTTCCTTGTTGGCGGCAAGCAGTTCCCGGCTACGGCGACGTTCGTCCGAGATCATGCGGCCAAGAAATATGATTACCAGCAGAACCAGCACACTGACAGCCAGTCCTGGAATCTCATCGATGTTCGCAGTCAGGTTCGGCGGCCAGGCAAACCCTTTTTTTGACAGGGTAAGGCTCTGGCGAAGCGCCATCAGGGCGGTCATTGCGCCAAGAATACCGATCCGCCAGTCGCGGATTCGATGCCACAGGTGCAAGGCCCAGCCCAGCGCGATCAAACGGATTAAAACGGAAACGACCAGAATGAGACTCATGCGTTTCCGGGGGTTGGTTGGCGTTGATTATTCAAATGTAAATCGAGCAAGTAATGGTTCAATTAGCGGTAGATAACAACTTGTTGTTAAAGCGATTTATGTTTTCTGTTCGGGTAGTGTCAAAATGACAGATTATACCCATACTTTATACATGACTATTAAGGAGTTGGGAAGTGCCTGGTGATGGGCTGTGGTACAACAGGGCTCATGCTTCTGAATGGGATGGCACGCGCTGTATCCTGGCCCCCAGCTGGGAAAGCTTTTCCTCGATGCATTCGTAGCCGCGGTCCAGGTGATAGATCCGGTCGATCAGCGTTTCACCCTCGGCGGCCAGCCCGGCGATAACCAGGCAGGCCGAGGCACGCAGGTCGGTGGCCATCACCGGCGCGCCGTGCAACTTGTCGATGCCACGCACGATGGCGGTGTTGCCCTGCAATTCAATATTGGCGCCCATGCGCTGCAGTTCCTGAACGTGCATGAAACGGTTCTCGAAAATGGTTTCCTTGACCGTGGCCGTCCCGTCAGCAATGGCATTGAGCGCCACGAACTGTGCCTGCATGTCGGTAGGAAAGGCGGGATAGGGCGCGGTGGTCAGGTTGACAGCGTGTGGACGTCTGCCGTGCATGTCCACGTCGATACTGTTCTGGTCGGAGGTGATTTCTGCGCCAGCGTCACGCAGTTTTTCGATCACGGCGTCGAGGTAGGAGGGTTCGGTGTTGCGCAGGTGAACCTTGCCGCCGGTGGCGGCGGCAGCCACCATGAATGTGCCGGTTTCAATGCGGTCGGCGGTAATACGGTGGCTGCCCCCATGCAACGACTCCACGCCTTCAATGGTAATGGTGTCCGTGCCGGCCCCGCTGATGCGTGCACCCATGGCGATCAGGCAGTTTGCGAGATCGGTGACCTCCGGCTCGCGCGCGGCATTTTCCAGTACCGTGGTACCGTCCGCCAGGGTGGCGGCCATCATCAGGTTTTCGGTGCCTGTGACGGACACCACGTCAAAGAAAAACCGGGTTCCCTTCAGACGACTGACACGGGCCTTGATGTAGCCGTCTTCAATTTCAATCTCTGCGCCCATCGCCTTCAGACCCTGGATATGCAGGTTGACCGGTCGCGAGCCGATGGCGCAGCCACCGGGCAGCGAAACTTCGGCTTCCCCGAAACGCGCCAGCAAGGGTCCCAGTACCAGGATCGAGGCGCGCATGGTCCGGACCAGCTCGTAGGGGGCACACAGGTTGTCGATACGGGAACTGTCCGCCACCAGCGACATGTCATCTACCAGTTCGATGGCAGTGCCGAAACGGCCCATCAGTTCCAGGGTGGTGGTGATGTCGCGCAGATGTGGCACGTTACGCAAGGTGAATGGTTCGGGACACAGCAGGGTCGCGGCAAGAATCGGCAGCGCGGCATTTTTCGCGCCGGAGATCGTCACTTCCCCGTGCAACGGGCCGTTGCCAATAATATTCAGTTTATCCATGAAAATTGTCCCCAACCAATAAAGGGCCAATAAAGGGGACGGAGGGATTAAAATTTAATCCCTCCGTCCCCTTTATTCCTTTTTGTTGCTTACGGTGGCGAAGGCTTCGACGATACGGTCGATTTGTTCGGGGCTGTGCGCGGCGCTCACGCTGCAGCGCAGCAGGCTGTCGTCGGTCGGCGAGGCGGGCGGCATGACCAGGTTCACGTAGGCGCCATGCTGCAACAGCCGGTTCCACCAGTCGATGGCCTGGTTGCGGTCCTTGATAGTGACGGCGACCACCGGGCTGACCTGGGGGCTGACTTGCAGGCCGAGCGCTTTCAGTCCGTCGTACAGGCGCTGCGCGTTGGCCCACAACTGGTCACGCAGGTACGGGCGTTCCTGCATAAGACGCAGCGCGGCCCGGGTCGATGCAATTACTGAAGGTGATGGCGAGGCGGTAAAGATGTATGAACGAACCGCGAAGCGGATGGCGTTCAGCTGGTCGTGATTGCTGACGCAGTAGCCGCCAATGGCACCGAGGCTCTTGCTGAAGGTGCCGACCACGAAATCGACGTCGTCTTCCACGCCGGCGGCTTCCGCGACGCCTCGCCCGTGCTCGCCGAGCATGCCCAGCGAGTGCGCTTCGTCGACCAGCAGCAGGCCGCCGTACTTGCGCTTGACCTCGGCAATGTCGGCCAGCGGTGCCTGGTCACCCATCATGCTGTACATGCCTTCGACGATAATCAGGGTGTTGTTGATACGATCGCCAAGCCGGCGCAGGCGCTTTTCCAGGTCGGCGGGATCATTGTGGCGGAAGCGAATTACGTCGGCGCCGCCCAGCCGTACACCATCGTAGATACTGGCGTGACTGTCGGCATCCAGTACGATGACATCGCCCGGGCCGGCCAGTGTCGAACCCATGCCCATGGTGGCGGCATAGCCGGTGGAAAACACGATGGCGTGCTTGCGGTCGAAGAACGCGGCCAGTTCGTTTTCCAGCGCCACGTGTTCGGCGAACGTGCCGTTGGCCATGCGCGAGCCGGTGGTGCCGGTGCCCAGCTCATCGATCGCCTGCTTGGCGGCTTCCAGACATTCGGGCTCAAAGGTGAGACCGAGATAGTTGTTGGTGCCGGCCAGGATGACCTTGTGACCGTCGACAATGGCTTCGGTGGAGGACAGCAGTTTCTCGGTGACGGCGCCGAAGGGCATAATGCCGAGCGTCCTCAGTTCCGCCTGGATGTCGGCAATTGGCTGGAATTTATCGAAAAGGCTCATAATGTTCAGCGCTCGAGTTTTTCCAGCGCCAGCGCCAGATCGCGTACGGTGCGGATATCGGGCAGGATGTTGAGTGGAATCGACATATCGAAGTGGTCTTCCAGCTGCTCGATCAGCTCCATGACCTGAAGCGAGGTGAGGCCGAGTTCGGCAACCAGCTCGCACTCCTCGTTCAGCAGGATACCCTGCTTGGCGAAAGGTTTGAGCACGTCGAAGATGCGTTCAAGAAACTCGTTGTAGTCGGGCATGAAGAAAAACTCGTTCGGATCGGGGCGTGACAGTTGCGCCGCACGGCGCAAGCCGCTAGATTCGCAAACGCTGAATTGTACTTGGAGTTGAGCGGCGGCGCCATGGGTGTCAGCCCTGAAATTGTTGCCCATGAACCCCGTTGACCCCTTATTGCAGGACCGGGCTGATCACGAAGGGAATTCCCCTGTCGTGTGGCTGGTTACCGGCTACCGGGCCGGAGAACGCAACCAGGTGCTTGCGCTGGGCGAGGCGCTGGGCTGGCCGTTCTCACTCAAGGAACTCAGTTACCGCAATCGCGAATTTCGCACCAGCCTGTTCCGTGGCAGCGATCTGCGCGGTGTTCGCCTGGACCGCTCATCTGAGCTGGAACCGCCCTGGCCGGATCTGGTGATCTCGGCAGGTATGCGCAACGAGCCGGTGTGTCGCTGGATACGGGCACAGCAGGGCGGGCGCACGCGCATTGTCCACATTGGCCGACCCTGGGCGCACCCGGATAATTTCGACCTGATCGTAACGACGCCGCAATACCGGCTGCCGGAGTATCCGAATATCCTGCAAAATACACTGACACTGCACCGTGTCACAGAGGAACGGCTCGCGCAGCAGCGTGTGCGCTGGCAGGCGCAATTCGCGCACCTCACCGGACCACGCACGGCCGTGATTCTGGGGGGCAACAGCGGGCCATATACACTGGGTCCGAATAATGCCCGGGCAATCGCCCGGCAGGTGGAGGCGCATGCGCGTGAGCGTGGCGGTTCATTGATGATTTCCACCAGTGCACGCACTGCGTCCGCCGTGATCGATGTTTTTGAACGTGAGATCACCGTGCCAAACGTGTTGTACCGCTGGCGAGCGGAGGATGCCGAAAATCCCTACTTTGGCATGCTGGCGCTATGCGATGACCTGGTGGTGACGGCCGACAGTATTTCGATGCTCAGTGAGGCCTGTGCCACGGGGAAGCCCGTCTGGATGGCGCCGCTGGGCGGGTACGGGTACCCGATGTGCGAGGGCCGGACACTGCCGGTGGACTTCCGCTTGAGTGCGCTCACCTACAGCGCCATGATGCGTTGGGGACACAAGCGCCTGAGCCGCGATATCCGGCTTGTCCACCGTCGCCTGCTGGAGCAGCGGCGCGTTGCCTGGCTGGGCGAACCCGCAGCGACTTCCACGGCGTCTTCGGATGATATCGCCCGGGCAGTGGCGCGGGTCAGGGACCTGTTTTGAGCTGCCGCTGAACTAGCGTCCCAGTTCCACTGCGCCACCATTTTCCAGCCGGTAGACCCGGTCTGCGGCCTCGACCAGTGCAGTCTGGTGGGAGATGGCCAGAATTGTCAGCTTGCCGCGCAGTGCCTCCATGGTCTTGCCGATGGCGGCTTCATTTTCCGGATCCAGCGCGCTGGTGGCCTCGTCGAGAATCAGCAGGGCGGGTTTGTGCACCAGCGCGCGCGCGATGACGATGCGCTGGCGTTGTCCTCCGGAAAGTTTCGTTCCGCGCTCGCCCACGGTGCTGTGTATGCCCTCCGGAAGGTGCTCGATAAAATCCCAGGCGCCGGCGTCTTTCAGTGCCTGCACCGCGGTATCCTCGTCAAGTTCCGGATCGCCGAGCGTTACGTTGTGAACGATCGATGCATGAAGCAACAGGGTTTCCTGGGGGACATAGCCGATCATGCGGCGCCAGGCGCGCATATCCAGCCTGTCGAGCGGCACGTCGTCAATGAGTACGGTGCCACTCTGCGGCTTGAGCAAGCCGATGACGAGGTCGATGACAGTGGTCTTGCCTGAGCCGGACGGGCCGGTCAGCGTAGTCAGGCGACCCTGGGGTATCTCGATGTTGATGTCGTGCAGCACGGGTCTTTCCGGGTCGTAGCCGAACGTGACATGCTCCAGACGGATGCCGGTCGTGAGATTCGGCGTTGCGCCTTCACCGAGATATTCCTCGGCGTGCCGAGCCTCTTCGATAGCGTCCTTGAGTGACCAGAAGGCACTCTCACCGACCACCATCTTCTGGTATTGCTTCTGGATCTTGCCAAGCTGGCTGAGCATTTTGCCGAGCACAACCGCCAGTACCGTTACGGTGGGGAAGGGCATGCCAAGTTTGACCAGTGCGATGAACATGCCGGTTGCCAGCACGATCGCAAACATTTCCTCCTGTGCTGCATTCAGTGCGGCACTGCTGAATACCTGTTTCCTGAACGCTTTATTGAGGCGCGAAGTCTCCATGGCCAGCACCTTGTCAGCAAGATGCTCCTTGGACATGGCCTTGAGCGGTTTGACGGATTGCAGCGTGTCGGTCAGTTGCGTTAATAGCGAGGTCAGCAGCCGGGTCTGCTTTTTTCCGGCGCGGCGCGTCATGCGCACCAGGAAATGGGAAATACCGATGATGATGCTGCCGACCGCCAGCGTGGTCAGCGTGGCTTTCCAGGATACCGCCAGCGCAACCCCACCGTAGATAACGGCCTGTACGAGGTAGGTGATCAGTGTTGCGCCATTGACGAAAGAATCGGACGAGCGCTGTGCTTCGGTGGCCAGCCGGTTGGTCAGGCGGCCAATGGGCTGGTGGATGAAATATTCCCACTTGCTGCGCAGCATGGCGCGAAGCATTTCCAGTCGCAGGTCGGTCGCAACCTGGGCGGCGGTGTAGCCGACCTCCTTTTTGGCAACCAGCAACAACAGACTTTTGATGGTTACGCCGATCACGATAATAGTCAGCAGTACCCCGATCGTGGGTGAAATGCCCAGTTGCTGAATGAAATCGATGACCAGCTGTTCATATTCGTTGGGTGGTGGTCTGTTCGCGTCACCGGTGTCGATGGCAACGCTGATAAGGGGCAGCAGCGCCGACAGGCCGATGCCCTCTGCGACGCCGGCAAACAGCAGTGCCAGCAGCATGACAATGGAGTGTCCGGGGTAGGCCCGGAAAAAGGAAACCATCAAGCGCATGGCGGCGGGTCAGCAGGTCAGGAAGAGTGTGGATCGCATGTGGTTGCGAATTATGCCTTTTGTTGCCCCGCCGAACAATGCTAGCGCATCCGCGAAAACAGCCAGCCGGTGGCGCCCAGCACCAGTGCGGCCGGGCTAAACGCGACAACGGCGGGGGGGAGGCCGATCAGCGCACCGCTGGTGTTGATGATCTGGGTCAGCAGGTAAAAGCCGATTCCAATCCCGGCCCCGATAGCCAGGTTGCTCCCGAACGCGCTGCTGCGCTGGGATTGCAGGCCGGCGCCGATCGGCGTGGCCAGCAATACCATGACGCCCGCCGTCAGCGGCAGCGCGATTTTCTGCCAGAACAGCTGCTCGGCACGCTGCCAGTTCTGGTTGGTAGTGCGCAGATATTCGACATAATCGTACAGTCCGGTCAGGGTCATGCCGGTGATAGGAAGTGGTAATACCGGCAGTTCTTCCGGGGACCAGAACGGCCCCGTGGCCAGTTGCTTGCGAAAGCTCGTTTCCAGCTTGCCGTCGCTGAGGATTTTCTGCGTAACATCGATCAGCTGCCACTTCCGGTCGGCCGCGGGTTTTGCGGATGCCGCGTAGACAAAGTTCATCAGTCGGCCGTCGGCGGCAAACTGGTAGAGGTAGATATCCGTCGGGATTTTTCCGTGCCTCAGACTGCGCACATTAAAGAACCGCTTGCCATCGACCGACCACAGGCCCTTGCCCTTGAGCAGGTTGGTACGGCCGGTACGTGACAGATTCTTTTCAATCTCCGCCTGCTGGTACAGGGGCGCAGCAACATACTCGGATACGGCATATAACAGTATCACCAGTAACAACGCCGGGATGGCGACCGCGCGGAAGAAGCGCGTCAATGGCATACCGGCAGCACGCATGGCGATAATTTCGCTGTTTTTGTTCAACCTCGCCAACGCCAGGATGGTGCCAAGTAGCACGATGACAGGAACAAGATCCATGGAGCGCTGCGGGAGTGTGAAGAGGGTATAGCGCACGGCATCGATGGCCTGGTAGTGGTACTGGAGGCGGTCCAGTTCATCCACAAAGGCAATCAGGCTGAAAATTGCAGATATTACGACCCACACCAGAAGCCAGTCCTGAATAAGCTGGCGGGCGATGTAGCGGTCGATACGGCCCATATCAGCGTCTCCTGCGTTGCCACGCCGGCCACGCCATCAGAGCGACAAACAGTATGACGGGGAACAGATAGATCCACCAGATGCCGGGGAATGCCGGTATCGCGCCGTCTTCCACGCCGCTGCGTGCCACGCTGACCAGGTTGAACAGGCCAATGTATACCAGTATGGCAAGCAGGAAACTGTTATGCCGGCCCTGGCGCGGTGCGCTGCGGCTCAGCGGCACGGCGAGCATCGCCAGCAGCAGCGTCGACACGGGTGTCGACAGGCGCCACTGAAGCTCGGCGATATCCTTGGGCGCGTCGGAGTGGTACAGGTTGACTGTTGGTTCAGCCTTGCGCCGGTAATTGGTGTCCGGCTGTTCCGGCGGAATGTTGAGCACCAGCTGGCGGTATTTCAGCGTTGTGTCACGGGTTCCCCGCTTGTCCAGCGTATAGGCATAGCCGTCAAACAACTCAAAGCTGCGCGCTTTGCCAAACGTGACGGGAGGCAGATAGGCTTCCTGCGCGTAAATTACCTGGACCTTTTCCCCGTGCTGCGTCTGCAGAAAAACTTCCCGCAGCCTGCCGGCATCCTGATCGACATCACGGGCATACAGGACATATTTGCCGCCCTGCAACTCGATAAAATGCCCGGGTTCTATTTTTCGGATATCAAACTCGGCGCGGGCTTCCGCCTCGATCCGGTAACTTTCCCGGTAAGCCCACGGGCGTCCATAGACGGAAATGACACCCGCTATCACCGAAATGAGCAGCGTGATAAATATCAGCGCACGCATGATGCGCGCTTCGCCGACGCCGGCCGCTTTCATGGCGGCTATTTCGGAATCCCGGTACATGCGGCTGAGTGTTGCGATGATCGACAAATAGAGCGCCGTGGGCAGCAGCACCTCCAGCGCAACAATCGCACTCAGGCCGATCAGCAGGGCCACGGTCTCCGGGTCGATCAGACCATTGACTGCGTCGCCAAGCTTTACCGCAGCTGTGTAGCCAGTGAAAATGACCATCAGCAGGGCAACGCCCAGGAACAGGGGTTTGGTGATCTCCGTGGTGATGTAGCGGTCGAGGACCAAGGCGGCTCCTGCAAAGGCTTGATATGCGGTTATGGTAAACGATTTGCGCTGCAGATTCCTGATGATTAGGGTAAGCTCGCGGCTGGTCGTGAGGAAGCGTTTGTCTGCGTGAACAATTCGGATAAAAGCCGGTTACCGGTCCCCCGGGTGTGGGTGCTTGCCGGGTGCAAGGCGGGTGACAATACGCAGTTGC
>CAYSRA010000056.1:12609-16890 GCA_964433205.1 uncultured Thiohalobacter sp.
GTCCCCCGGGTGTGGGTGCTTGCCGGGTGCAAGGCGGGTGACAATACGCAGTTGCTGGCACTGGCGGAAGCGCTGGGCTGGCCCTTCGAGATAAAAGAAATCCGCAACCGCACATACGAACTGCTGACCAACCGTTTGCTCGGAGGGACGCTGGCCGGTGTGGACCGGAAAAACTCGGATCGGCTCGAACCACCCTGGCCGGATCTGGTGCTGACCGCGGGGCGTCGCAATGAACCGGTTGCGCGCTGGATCCGCAAGCAGTCCGGCGGCAAGACGCATCTGGTCCACGTAGGGCGGCCCTGGGCGCCGCTCGAATGCTTTGATCTGATCGTGACCACGCCCCAGTACAATCTTCCCGACCGACCCAATGTGCTTACCGTTGACTTGCCGTTGCATGGTCTGACGCGACAGATGCTGGATCAGTTGCGCGATCAGTGGTTGCCGCGGTTCAGCCACCTGCCTGAACCGCGCTGGGCGGTCCTGCTGGGTGGCGACAGCGGGCCGTTTGTGTTTACAGCGGCCAGGGCGCGGCGCCTCGCTTGCTGGCTGAATGAGCGCGTGGCAGAGGCGGGTGGCTCGGTGCTGGCAACGGATAGTGCGCGAACGCCGGCCGGTGTGTACGAGGAATTTCTGAATGCGCTGAATGTTCCTGTTCATGCTTACCGCTGGGGCAGCAAGGAAGAGAATCCCTATCGGGGTTACCTGGCCATCGCCGATCAACTCGTTGTCACCGGTGAAAGCATGTCGATGCTGGCGGAAGCGGCCGTCGCCAACCGCCCGATGTATATCTTTGACCTGTCCGATAACCCGATAGATGAGGGCGAGGGCAGGCGCCGGCCGTGGTGGGTGATCCCGCACAACTTCCGTTACAGACCCCTGACCCATCGTCTCGCCATGTGGCTGGCGCCGCGCCGCATGCGACGCGATGTCACGCGTATCCAGGCACGGCTGGTGGCAGACGGTACGGCTGCATGGGCCGGGCAGGACGCAGTGGCGGAGGCGGGAGAACCCGGCGGAAAGGGGCTCGATGATGCCGTGTATGCTGTTAAACGAATATTTTATCGAGACGGGGAGGAAAGGTGATGTCGGTCCTGACAGGAAGAGCGCTGTTTTCGGATCGCCTGGCCCTGTGGATGTTTGTCGCCTATGGCATATTCATGCTCGGCTTCTTCTTTTTTCCGGAGCGCCCGTTGCATTACAAGTTTTATTACGCGGCGGTGTTGCTCCCCGGCCTGTTCGTGACTTTCAGGGAGTTGCCCCTGTTGTGGAAAGGGACGACGGTATTCCGGTTGCTGCTGCTATGGCTTGCTTACCAGTTGCTCAGCGCCCTGTGGAGCCACGATTTCTCGCTGCCCGGATTCCTTACGCTGGCCGGGTGGTGGATCCAGGTGCTGGTGTTCGTGGTGGTGACTGCTTCGCTGTTGCGGAGGTTTCCGGTCGAGTTTGACCTGTTGTCAAGGATACTCGTCGCGGGTGTGGCGATACTTGCACTGGTTTCGATATTTGCCTGGTATCAGAACCACCCCTTCCCTGCACACCGGCTGGAGCCACTGGGACGTATCGATAACGCGATTCTTGCGGGCTGCGCCTACGGCGTCTTTACGCTGCTGGCGCTGCATTATCTTGTTCACGCCAGGCGTGCCGTAATGCGTATTCTGTACGCGACGCTTTTTCTCGTGCTCATCTCGGCAGTGCTTCTGACGCACAGCCGGACGGCCATTCTCGGGTTGCTGGCAGCCTTTATTGTCATGCCGCTGTGTTCCGGGCGCAGGGCGGTATTGCTCATGCTTGTCTTGCTGGTGGCAATCGGTATTGTCGCGCAGCTGTTTTTCCCGGAGGTGTTTGACCGGTTTTATATGTCAGTCCACTGGCGACCGCTGATCTGGCAAGGTGTGCTGGGCCAGATCGCCGATGCGCCGTGGTTCGGTCATGGTTATCTATCTGACACTTCCGTGGCGGTAGAAGGGCAAACATTCATGCACGCGCACAGTAGCTATCTCGGTTTTCTACGCGACGGCGGACTGGCTGGTTTTGCGATATTTGTCGCGCTGGTCGCCGTGATCATCAGAACGGTTGTGGGCGCTGGTTGCAGCCGGGTGGGTGTTGCCGTGCCGCTGCTGGTATTCGCGTTCGTGGTAATCGCCCCCGACGTCGACCGACTGATCGTGCGGCCCAGGGAGTCGTGGCTGTTTTTCTGGTGGCCGCTGGCCCTGTTCGTGGGGTTGAGTCAGTCGGCACCTGAAAGTGAGGCGACCAGTCCCTCGTAGGCGTTGGTACTGCGCTGGACGGAAAAGAATGAGCCCCGCTCGATCAGTTTGTTGCGCGCCGGTGTTTCTTCCAGCGTAGCGTGGATGGCGTTTGCCATGGCGCGGTCGTCGCCGACGTCGACCAGTTTTCCGTACACGCCATTGTCCAGCGCCTCGGTAACGCCGCCGGGGCAGCGGGTACTGACCACCGGGCAGCCGCACGCCATCGCTTCCGGTACCACGCTGGGAAAACCTTCATAGACGGACGATAAAACGAGCAGCGACGCCCGGGCCATGTAGCGGTAGGGGTTGTGTGTGTAACCGGGCATGTCGACATCTTCGGAAACACCCAGTTCGCTGATCAGTTCCCGGAGCTTGCCGGTGCGTTCCTGGTTTTTGTGCGGGTCACGTGCCTCGCCAAGAATGATCAGGCGTACCTGGCGTTTTTTGTGCACCTGGGCAAAGGCGCGTAGCAGGGTGGGGTAATCCTTGGCCCGGCCGGGGCGACCGACGGCCAGTATAACGGGAATGTCGTTGTCCTGGAGCCAGGGATGCTCCAGTGGTTCGGAGGCGCGTTCACCGATGCTGTCCGGTACCAGGGGCGTGTAAATGGTCGAGATCGATGCCCGGTCAAGACCGGCGTAGGCAGCGAGATCGTCGGCGACGGCGTTGGACACTGCAATGACCGCATCGGCCTGGTGGTAGCAGCGGCGTAACAGGGGTAACAGATAGTGTCGACGCCACTCGCGCGAGACCTGGTGCCAGCTGGAAAAGTTGGTGCTCTGGGTAACGACGATGCGGGTGCTGACGTCGGCGGCATTGCGGGCCAGCACCGCCTCGATATTCTGGTAAGTCGTTGCGGTGAAGAGCACATCGGGTTGTGAGTGGCGAAGGTAGTCTGTCAGCGCGGGCAGGAAACGCAGCGTTTTGGAAGGCTTGCCGGCGGCCAGTACCGGCAGGGCGAGCGCTGCCAGCATGGAGGGGTTGCCGCGCAGTGCCTGCCAGCGCCCCCGCCACATACGGGACTTGTCCAGTATCGTGCGGGTGATAGCGTCCGGGATCTTCTGGAACAGGGGGCCTTTTTCGCTGCACAGCAACAGTTCGACGGAATAGCCGCGCGAACGCAGGGCGGACGCGGTGATCAGCGTGTTGCGCTGAACGCCACCACCACCGAGGTTCGGGAGAAGAAACGCCAGACGTTGCCGGTGTGTGATCTGTTGTAGTGCCGGCGCCGGGTCTTCAATGACCCTGTTGCCGGGCGGGATCAGTTGTATGTCGGAATGCTGCAAATTCTCAGGGTCTTGTCGTGTCGGACTGTTTTAGCCCCGATCCAGCGCTCCATGCGCAGTTGCTGAGAACTCTACATTCGCTTCCCGATTAAGGCAACACGTAATTCTCCATTTTCCCCTTCCCGTGGATGTTAGCGGTCAGGCAGCATTGACCAGCGGCGTTGACAGCGGATGCAGCGGTGGTGGAGGCAGATCCGGGGTCCGGTCCAGCACCTCAAAGGCGTCGTGGCGTACATGGTTCTGCGCCATCTGGTCGCGAACAAAATCCTCGCTGACCTTGCCTTCGTTGATACATTCCTTGAGCAGGCCAAAGAAAAAGGCTTCCTGGTTCGGATCCGGGTGCACCTTGTAATGGCCAAGCAGCGCGTATTCGCCGAACAGGTGACGGCGGGCGCGCATCAGCCATGCAACGGGCGGAAACAGCCGGAACTTCTCCGCCGGTCGCCAGTCGATCGGCAGGCCGGCTTTCCACGGCTGTGTCTTGCGGCGCGTGGTGTGCAGCATTTTTGTTTCGGGCGTGAACTTGTCGAAATCGTTCCACTCGTTCTCGAACAGGCCGATGGTGTCGCGATCTTCATACTTCAGGCAGATCCACGGCATGTAGTCGCGCTTGAAGCTGAACAACTCGTTGAACCACTGCTCGACATTCCAGTGGGTCAGCTTTTCGTTGTCCAGCAGCATCACGCTGGAGGCCAGGCAGCGGTCGATAATGCCCTTGGTGCCGGAGCGCGGGCGGCACATGATGG
>CAYSRA010000057.1:0-16787 GCA_964433205.1 uncultured Thiohalobacter sp.
CTGGGCATCGAGCTCGAGTCTACGCTGGCCTGACTCGGTGGCGAAATTCGCCTGGACGCCGGTAAGTGTCGCGTGGTCGAGGTCAAGGAAGGCGCGGGCAAGCTGCTTAACCTGTTTAACCTCAATTCACTGCAACGGCGTCTTTCCCTGGATTTCACTGACCTGACCAAAGAGGGTTTCAGTTTCGACAAGATGAAGGGCACCTTCGTCATCAGTGACGGGAACGCCTATACCGAAGATTTCGTTATCCGCGGCTCGTCCGCCATTATCGAAATTTCCGGGCGTACCGGCCTGGTTGCCAGAGACTATGACCAACTGGTTATCGTGACGCCGCAGGTAAGCTCCAGCCTGCCGCTGGCCGGTGCCCTGGCCGGCGGCCCGGCGGTAGGTGCCGCGGTGTTTCTCGCGGAGAAACTGGTCGGCAAGGAATTTAACCGCATGGCCCAGGTGCGTTACAAGGTCACGGGAAGCTGGGACAAACCGGTCTACACCCGTTTGAAACCGGCGTCCCGACCGGACAAGCAGCCGCCGGCGGGGGACAGCCCCTAGCGCGCCGCTGACCGGTGCCGGCCTTGTGTTATGCTTCGGAGATGGATTTTCTGCGTCGGCTTTCCGCTGTATTACTGTGTGTTATCGCGTCGGCTGCGTCAGCAGCGGACAGAGTGTGGCTGCTGGGCGCCGCTGACTGGGCGCGTCCGCGTGAAGGCGTCGCCGTGGTCCAGATGCCGCCGCTTGCAGAAGTCGTCGAGGCCTGGGGTCAACAACCGGAGCGGCGATTGATTGTGCGCTATCCCGGCGGAGAGGAAGGCCTGCTGTGGGCCAACGAGTTGCGTTCGTGGCTGGTGGCGCTGGGTATGCCTTCGACGCATCTGGAACTGGTGGCGGGCAGTCGCCAGCCGGACCAGATTGAACTTGAACTGAAGAGGTAGGAGGCATAGTGACGATTGCAGCCTGTATTCAGATGGCCTCGGGGCCCAATGTTGGCGCCAACCTGCTGGAGGCCGAACGACTTGTCGCCATGGCGGCCGAGAAAGGTGCCAGGCTGGTGGTGTTGCCCGAGAACTTCGCCATTATGGGCAAGGAGGAAACCGACAAGGTTGCGGTGCGCGAATCTGACGAAGGCGGGCCGATCCAGGAGTTCCTTTCCCAGCAGGCGGCCAGGCACGGGATCTGGCTGGTCGGCGGCACAGTGCCCATGCAGGCGTCTGTCGATGACAGGATCCGTGCGGCCTGTCTGCTGTACGACGACAGGGGCCAGCGGGTTGCCCGCTACGACAAGATTCACCTGTTCGATGTATCGGTCATGGATAACAACGAGCGTTATACCGAATCCGATACCATCGAAGCCGGCGACCGGGCTGTCGTCGTCGATACGCCGTTCGGACGACTCGGCCTGTCGGTTTGCTACGATCTGCGTTTTCCCGAGTTGTTCCGCAATATGCTCGATCAGGGTATGGATATCATTGCGTTGCCTTCCTCTTTTACCGCCATTACCGGCAAGGCGCACTGGGAGACGCTGGTGCGGGCACGTGCTATCGAGAACCTGTGTTTCATGCTGGCTGCCGGGCAGGGCGGGTATCACGTCAATGGTCGCGAGACCTACGGTCACAGCATGATTGTCGATCCCTGGGGTAACGTCATGAATGAACTGGCCAACGGCTCCGGGCTGGTGTGCGCGGACATGGATCTGGAGCGCCTGAACAGCATACGCCGCAGTTTTCCCTGCCTGGAACACCGCAACATCACCTGTCGCGTGTAGCGGATTCGCGCTGCTACCCGCTGATTTCCCGGAGGTAGCGAAACAGCGCGCGTGCCGATTTCGGTGGTTTGTTCCGGTCGCGCTCCTTGCGGGCCTGGCGAACCAGCTGGCGCAGGTGCTGACGGTCTGCACCGGCATTTTCCTGAAGATAGGCCTCGATCGCCACGTCAGCTTCCTCGATCATGCGGTCGCGCCACTGTTCCAGTGCGTGATGGGCCTGCACCTGCTGGCGGGTTTTCTGGCGTAGTTGTTCGAAGTGCCGGTAGATCGGCTCCGGGTCGATATCGCGCATCAGCCGGCCAATGAACTGCTGCTGGCGCTTGAGGGCGCCACGGGAATGGATGCGCTTGGCGGTGCGCAGTGCGTCGACCAGCGTGTCGGGCAGGGCCAGTTTGTCCCAGTCCGACTCCGGCAGGTCCAGCAGGTCGGTGCCGAGCTGCTGCAGCGCGTGGGCATCCTTTTTCAGCCGGGTCTTGCTCGGTGGCAGCCCGGCCGGGTCGAAATTGTCTTGTTCCACCATGGGCGTGTTATTCAACTCGTCATATTTGAACGGTATTATGGAGCAACGATAACTCACCTGGCTAATCTATTTATGGTAAACCCGCAGGATTTTACGGTCCGCTACCGCGTAGTTGAGCTGGCGGACAGCGCCGAACTGAATGCGGCGGTGCTGCACCAATACCAGGCGCTGGTCGCCGCTGATTCTCCGGATATCACTCGCAGCCACTACTTTGAGGGCCGTTACGAGAACACCTACGTTCCGGCCCCGGTGCTTACCTCCATCCAGCCGATACTCGATTTTGCACGCCGTGAAGCAGCCGCCTTCCTGCAGGGCGAGAGCGCGCCCGAGGTCGGTTTCTGGCTGAACGAGATGGCGCCCGGCCACGTCACCCTGGCGCACCGGCACGACGAGGACGATGAGCTGCTGTCCGGCGTGTATTACATCGAGGTGCCGGAGCAGTCCGGCGATCTGGTACTGGAGCAGGGCTGTGCAACGACCCACATCCGTCCCCGCCCCGGCATGATGGTTTTGTTCCCGCCCGACGTGCTCCACCATGTGACCCGAAACCTGGGTACCGGCACCCGCCTGTCTGTGGGCATGAACTTCGGCGCGGTGTCCATGTAAGAGGTTCCCTAAACCAGGTACCAGGTTCCCAGCCCGAGAAAGGCGACGAACCCGACCACGTCAGTCACGGTAGTCAGCAACACGGTGCCGGCCAGCGCCGGGTCGATCCCGGCGCGTTTCAGCACCAGCGGGATCAGGAAGCCGGCCAGTGCGGCGAAGATCAGGTTGATGATCAGCGCGGCGCCGATGATCAGCCCGATATCAGTGCTCTGAAACCAGGCCATCGCGATCAGCGCCACCACCAGCGACCAGATCAGGCCGTTCATGATACTGACCTGGATCTCCTTGAGCATCAGCGAGCGCGCATTACTGGGGCCGACCTGTCCCAGCGCCAGTCCGCGGATCATGATGGTGAGTGTCTGGCTGCCGGCAATGCCACCCATGCTGGCGACGATCGGCATCAGCACCGCGAGTGCCACCACCTTGTCCAGCGTGTGCTCGAACAGACCGATGACCCAGGACGCGAGAAAAGCGGTGCCGAGATTGACGCCCAGCCACACGGCGCGCCGCCGCGCGCTGATGATGACGGGGGCAAAAATATCGTCTTCCTCGTCGAGACCGGCCATGCTCATGATGTTGTGGTCGGCCTCGTCGCGGATCACGTCGACCACGTCGTCAATGGTGATACGTCCCAACAGCTTGTTGTTCTCGTCCACTACCGGTGCTGATACCAGGTCGCGGTCCTGGAACAGGCGTGCCACGTCGGCACTTTTCATGGTGGCCGGGATGGCCTCGACGTCCCGGTCCATGACTTCCGCGACGCTGGCATCCGGGTCGCGGGTCAGCAGGGTACTCAGGGGTAGCAGGCCCTGCAGGTGGTCGAAGCGATTGACCACGAACAGGCTGTCAGTCAGTTCCGGAATCTCTCCGCGCAGCCGCAGGTAGCGCAGCACCACGTCCAGCGAGACGTTGGCGCGCACCGTGACCACGTCCAGGTCCATGAGGCCACCGGCGGTGTCCTCGGGATAGGACAGGGCGGCCTCCAGGCGCTGGCGGTTCTGCTTGTCCATGGAGCGCAGCAGTTCATGGATGACGGCGCCGGGCAGGTCATGCAGCAGGTCGGCGAGGTCGTCGGTATCGAGTCCGCCGGTGGCCTCGACCAGTTCGTGGGTTTCCATCTCGTCGATCAGGCCGGAACGCACCTCGTCATTGACCTCGACCAGGACTTCGCCCTGCTCTTCCGCCGGCACCAGTTCCCAGAGCAGCTCACGCGGACCGTGCGGGAGCGATTCCAGCAGATCGCCGATTTCTGCAGGGTGCAGGTTCGAAAGCAACTGGCGCACGCTCTCCGCAGCACCGCTGTGCAGCGCATCCTTGAGCGCTTCCAGGCGTTGTTGGGTGTTGTTCTGTTCGGCGGAGTCCACGCGTAGAGCCTCGCAAGTATTTTACTGTTCAGTCGTCGCTGCGCAGTGTAACAGGCTGCCTGCCGGCACAAAACCGCGTGACGGGCTTTCCCTGTTGTCTGTAGCGTATTCTAGAGTGCGTTGAGGGTGTCGAGCGTGGCGTGGATCTGTTCGGGTTCGTCGCTGTCGAGAATTTCACCGACCAGTTTGGCGAA
The DNA here is from genome assembly GCA_964433205.1 of uncultured Thiohalobacter sp. GTDB lineage: Bacteria > Pseudomonadota > Gammaproteobacteria > DSM-19610 > DSM-19610 > Thiogranum. The sequence goes on from CAYSRA010000057.1 coordinate 4,444, forward strand.
GGTGTCGACGTGACAGCGGCGGATGGTGTCCTTGACCTCCAGCAGGGCGGTGGGCGGCACCGAGAACTGGCGCAGCCCCATGGCCAGCAACAGCCGGGTATAACGCGGGTCGCCCGCCATTTCGCCGCACATGGCGACGGGCGTCATGTAGCGGTGGCCGGCATCGATGACCATGCGGATCAGTTTCAGCACTCCGGGGTGCAGCGGATCGTAGAGGTAGGTCACGCTGTCGTCGATGCGGTCGATGGCGAGTGCGTACTGGATCAGGTCATTGGTGCCGATGGACAGGAAATCGAGCTTGCGCGCAAACAGCCCCGCCGACAGTGCGGCGGCGGGTACCTCGATCATGCCGCCAACCGGCATGTTGCGGTCGAACGCCAGGCCGTCATCCTTCAACTGCTGCTTGGTCTCCTCGACCAGTGCCAGCACGCGGGTCAGTTCACTGGCGCTGGACAGCATCGGGATCATCATTTGTACCGGGCCTTTGGCCGAAGCGCGAAGAATGGCGCGCAGTTGCGGACGGAACAGATCAAGGTTGCTGAGACACAGGCGAATGGCGCGCAGGCCCAGCGCGGGGTTGGAACAATCCCGGTTGCTGGCGAGTGTACACTCCTTGTCGGCACCGAGATCAAGCGTGCGGATGGTGACGGGCAGCCCCTTCATGGCCTTGATCAATGACAGGTAATGGCCAAGTTGTTCATCCTCGTCGGGTACGTCGTTGCGGTTCATGAAAATGAATTCGGTACGATACAGGCCGATGCCATCAGCGCCGAACAGGCGCGCGGCGCGGATATCTTCCAGCAACTCTACGTTGGCGAGCAGGTTGACCGGGATGTTGTCTGCGGTCACCGCCGGCTCGTTCTTCAGCCGCTTCAGTTCGGTCTGGCGTTTTTTCTGCTCCCGCTGCTGACGGCGGTAGTCTTTCAGCGTCCTCGTATCGACCTCGGCCAGCAGCAATCCACGCCCGCCGTCGAGGATAACGATATCGCCGTCACGAACCTGGTGTGAGGTTGTGTGGGTACCGACGATGGCGGGCAGGCCCAGGCTGCGCGCGAGGATGGCGGTGTGTGATAGCGGGCCACCCGATTCGGTGACAAAGCCGGCGATACCCTGATGATGCAGCAGTGCGGTTTCGGCAGGCGTCAGGTCGTGGGCAAGGATGATAGTGCCATGCAGTGTACCGTTGTTGCCGGGGTGGGCCGCGGATTTCTCCCCGATAAGGATGCGCTGGATCCGCGTGACAACGTGGTCGATGTCGTCCTTGCGGGTACGCAGGTAAGGGTCATCCATTTCGTCGAATACCCGCGCCAGTTCGTCGCGCTGGACTTTCAGCGCCCATTCGGCGCTGTACTGCTTGTTGCGAATCAGTTCGATGGGAGCAGCCGTCAGCATGCTGTCTTCCATCATCAGCAGATGGGTGTCGATAAAATCGGTAATGTCCGCAGAGGTGTTCTCCGGAATACTGTTGCGGATCGCCTTCAGTTGCTGGCGGGCGGTGCGTACCGCGCGGCGGAAACGCGCGACCTCGTCCTCTATCAGTTCCTTCGGTACAGCGGCTTCATATATCTCGAGTTCACCATCATCCAGTCGCTGGGCGCGGCCAATGGCGATGCCGCGTGAAATTCCCGTGCCGGAGATGGTGATAGTCATTCTTCTTCACCAAAGCGGTTATTGATCAGCTCGGTCAGCTTTTCGATGGCCTCGTGTTCGTCGCTGCCATCGGCGATCAGCCTGATCTCGGTGCCTTTCGAAGCGGCCAGCATCATCACGCCCATGATGCTCTTGCCGTTGACTTCCTGTCCGTTACGCGCAAGTTTCACGTCGCTTTCGAACGACGAGGCCAGGGTAACAAACTTCGCCGCGGCGCGGGCATGCAGTCCGAGCTTGTTGTCGATTGTGACCGTTCTATCCAGCATGTAGTGGGCCTTCAAAGTTGCAGGTCAGCACACCGTCGCGGCCACCGGTGACGGCTTTGTGGGTCAGTTCATCGAGATCCATGTCCGGGTAGTTGAGCACACGTATCAGCATGGGCAGATTAACACCGGAAACCACACGGACGGTATGTTGTTCGTGCAGACGACAGGCAATATTGCTGGGGGTCGACCCGTACAGGTCGGTCAGTACCAGCACGCCGTCGCCGCTATCCAGCTGGTTTGCGGCACTGCTGGCCTCGCGGAATACCCACTCCGGATCGCAACCCGCCGGGGCCGATATGGCGCTTGTCTGCAGTGGGCAGACCCCGAGCACCTCGACGGCTGTTTGCAACAACACGGCGCCGATGTTGCCATGGGTAATAAGCAGGATGCCAACGTTCACGGTAACTCCCGATGACGGATGGTTACATTGGGGTAACGGTTTGCAAAGTGCTTTGCCAGTCGCTCGGCGAGGTATACGGAGCGGTGCTGGCCGCCGGTGCAGCCGATGGCAACCGTCAGGTAGCTTCGGTTGTCGGCTTCGAAGGCCGGAATCCAGGTTTCAAGAAACCCGATCAGGTTGTCGGTCATGGTGGTCACCTGTTCCTCACGCTCGAGGTGGCGGGCCACGGGTGCGTCGCGACCGGTGAGCGGGCGCAGTTCCGGGTGCCAGTGCGGGTTGGGCAGGCAGCGTACATCAAACACGAAGTCCGCGTCACCGGGGATGCCGTGCTTGAAACCGAAGGACTGGAACATCAGTGACAGGCGGCTCTCTTCCCGGCGTTCCACGCGCTGGTGCACCTGGTCACGGAGCTGGTGAACCGTCGTCTGGGTTGTGTCGATGAACAGGTCTGCTCGCCGGGCGATGGGTTCCAGCAGCTGGCGCTCCAGTTCGATTGCTTCAGCCAGCGACACGTGTTCGCTGCTCAACGGGTGGCGGCGGCGGGTTTCGCTGAAGCGCTTGATCAAGGTGGCGGCTTCACAGGTAATGAACAGGATTTCGTTGCTGATACCCTGCGCTTGCAGCTGGTCCAGAATGTCGCTGAACTGATGCAGTGACTGCGGAAGGTTGCGCGCATCGATGCCAACCGCGATATTTTCGACCGGGTTGGCTGCCAGTTTCAGTTCGAGCGCCAGCGCGCTCAGCAACCCGGCTGGCAGGTTGTCGATACAGTAATAGCCCAGGTCTTCAAGCGTATGCAGCGCAACGCTTTTCCCCGAACCGGACAGGCCGCTGACAATGATGAGTTTCACGAATGGCTATTTTCCATGAAACGCGCCTGGCGTTCCATAAACAGCTTTGCCGAATCGAAACCTTTCAACAGCAGGGTGTGGTTGCGGGCCGCGGCTTCTGCCAGTACCGCCAGGTTGCGGCCCGGCGCTACCGGCAGGGTGATCTCGGGAACCTCCACACCGAGAATGGTCTGGGTGGAGCGCGCGCCGTACAGCCGGTCGATGCTGTGCATCTGTTCCTCGGTCATCGGCACCAGGCGCAGGATCAGGCGCAGGTTACGGCTCTGCTTGATGGCGCTGTCGCCGAACATGGCGCGTACATTAAGAACACCGATGCCGCGCACTTCGAGGAAGTCGCGCAATACCTCGGGGCAGCGCCCGTTGAGTGTATCCGGCGAGGTGCGGGCGAATTCGGGGGCGTCGTCGGCGACCAGCCGGTGGCCGCGGGCGACCAGTTCCAGCGCCAGTTCGCTCTTGCCGACACTGGGGTCACCGGTGATCAGCAGGCCGAGGCTGAACACTTCCATGAACACCCCGTGCAGAGTGATTTTCTCCGCGAACAGGTTGGTCAGGTAGTACTGGAGGTAGTTAACCAGTTGTGCGGTCGGGCGGGGTGATGTCACCAGCGGCGTGGAACTGGCCTCGGCGCGCTGTTTGATGTCTTCCGGTATGGGCTGGCCGTTGCCGATGATGACCAGGTCGGTGTTGCCGCCGAACAACTGGTCGAGCAGGTCGCGCCGCGAATTCTCCGGCAGGCGGTCCAGGTACTGGATTTCCGTGGCGCCGAGTACCTGTATGCGGTTGGGGTGAATCAGGTTGAGGTGGCCGACGAGGGCCGTTTTGGCGTTGTCCGGTTCGACATTCTGGATGTCGCGGTTTTCGCCCATCCGGTTGCCGACCCATTCAAGCGCCAGCTTGTCACGCAACGCGTCGAACAGGGCGCCGACCGAGGTGTCAGTTCCTTTCATGCAGAAAGCTGCTGGTGCGGTTTCCAGTGAGAGATTAAATCCAGGCAATTCTTGCTGCCGCCGCTGTGCCGCAGTTTCGAGCAGAATTCGGCGTTGCTGAACATCTCGGCGAGCTGTGCGAGGATTTTCAGATGTTCGTCGGTGGATTCCTCCGGTACCAGCAGGGCAAACAGAAGGTCGACGGGCTGGTTGTCGACTGCATCATAGTCGATGCCGTGCTCCAGGGTCAGCAGGGCCGCGATCGGGGCTTCCAGCCCTTTCATGCGTCCGTGCGGCAGCGCGACGCCCTTGCCCAGGCCGGTGCTTCCGAGCCGCTCTCGCCCGATCAGGCTGTCAAAAATCTCGGCATCGGTAAATCCCGGCAGATCGTTGGCGAGCAATTTGCTGAGCGACTCCAGTGCACGTTTCTTGCTGGAGCTGTCGCGCTGGCAGGCAATGCGGTCAGAATCGAGAAGTTTGGCAATTTGCATGATAGTCAGCTCCGGGAGGCACCAACCGGGCGCCCCCCGTGTAGAGACCAGTCTAAAGGGCCTGTTTCTTGGTTTCGGCACCTTCGGAACGGTGGTGGTCGGTAATCTTTTCCTTGTGCTTCTTGATCTGCCGATCCAGCTTGTCGGTCAGACCGTCGATCGCGGCATACATGTTTTCCTCGGTATTGTCGGCAAACAGTTTGCCGCCGCTGATGTGGATGGTTGCTTCGGCGGTATGGCGCAGTTTTTCAACGCTGAGCACGACGTGCACATCGGTGACGTGATCAAAGTGGCGCTCCAGTCGCTGGAATTTTTCTCCCACATAGGATCGCATGGGTTCAGTGATGTCTACGTGGTGCCCGGTAACGTCTATCTGCATGGATATACTCCTCGTCCATGGCCTCAAGCGAGGCGTTTGCGTTCATTGGATGGTGGTATGCCCATCGCCTCGCGGTACTTGGCGATGGTGCGTCTTGCAACCTTGATGCCCTGGTCAGCGAGCAGGCTGGCGATTTTGCTGTCACTGAGGGGCTTGTTGGGTTTTTCTGCTGCGACCAGTTTCTTGATAATGGCGCGTATGGCGGTGGCCGAGCATTCTCCGCCGTCCGCGGTGCCGACATGGCTGGAGAAAAAATACTTGAATTCGAAGATGCCGCGCGGGGTATGCATGTACTTCTGGGTGGTGACACGCGAAATGGTGGACTCGTGCATTTCAACGGTTTCCGCGATGTCACGCAGTACCAGCGGTTTCATGGCTTCCTCGCCATATTCGAAGAAGTTGCGCTGCCGTTCAACGATGCATCGCGCAACCTTGAGCAGGGTTTCGTGGCGGCTTTGCAGGCTCTTGAGGAACCAGCGTGCTTCCTGCAGATGGTTGCGCAGATAGGTGTTGTCATCGCTGTTGTCGGCACGCCGCACCAGGCTGGCGTAATGGCTGTTGATGCGCAGTCTGGGTGTCGATTCTATATTCAGATCCACCTGCCACTTGCCCTTCTTTTTGAACACGAATACATCGGGCACAACATACTGCGGAGTGGCGCTGGTGATCTGTGAGCCGGGCCGTGGATTGAGCGACTGGACCAGTTTGAGCACCTGCTGAAGTTCAGACTCGCTGAGCTTCATGCGCCGCATAATCTGATTATAGTCCCGATTTCCCAGCAGGGTGACGTGTTCCTGCACCAGTTGCAGCGCCTGTTTGCGCCAGGGCGTATCGGGCTCCAGCGCAAGCAGCTGGATCAGCAGACATTCTGCCGGATCGCGGGCGCCGACGCCGACCGGATCGAAATGCTGGATGCGGCGCAGCACCGCCTGGATTTCCTCGACCCCGATCTCCAGTTCCGGCGCCATATCGAGGCTTTCGCACAGCTCCTCCAATGGCACATCCAGGTAACCGTCGTCATTGATAGAATCGATAATGGCCTCGGCGATGTTGCGGTCGACATCGCTGAACGGTGTCAGGTCGAGTTGCCAGTAAAGGTGCTCGTGCAGGCTTTCGCTGCTGCCGAGATGGGTTTCAAAGAAATCGCGGTCGTTGTCGCCGCCCGGTGCGCTGAAGCTGGTGGCGCCCATGTCGTAGGTGTCTTCCCAGCTGGTGTCGCCGGGCAACTCGTCCGGCATGGTTTCCGTGGCGCTGGTAATTTCCGCATCGGCACCTTCGCTTTTGGCAACCGCCGGATCGGCGTCGGGCGAGGCAGCCTGATCGGGTGCGGACTCCATGGCCGCCTCGGTTTCAGGTTTGGCCTCCAGTTCGCTTTCGTCGCGTTCCAGCATCAGGTTGGAATCGAGGACTGTTTGCACTTCGAGTTGCAGTTCGAGTGTCGACAATTGCAGCAGGCGTATCGCCTGCTGCAATTGTGGCGTCATCGTCAGGTGTTGGCCAAGCCGGAGCTGAATGGACTGCTTCATGGATTACACGTCACCGGTCTCTGTTTATCGCAGCTGAAGGAGTGACAGCCGACTACAGAATCATATTCTACTGCATTTATTGTGCCATTGGAGGATTCAGGCGATTTTTTTTCCGCATCACATCCGGAAATGGTCGCCCAGGTACACCTCGCGTACCTTGCGGTCCTTGAGGATGTCTTCCGGCGAGCCCTCTGCCAGCGTATGGCCATTGCCAATGATGTAGGCGCGGGTGCAGATTCCGAGGGTTTCACGCACATTGTGGTCGGTAATGAGAATGCCAATGTTCTGCTCTGTCAGATGTTCAACAATACGCTGGATATCGATGACCGAGATCGGGTCGACACCGGCAAAAGGTTCGTCCAGCAGGATGAAACGGGGCTCCATGGCCAGGGCGCGCGCAATTTCCACGCGCCGGCGTTCGCCGCCGGACAGGCTCATGCCCTTCTGGTCCCGCAGGTGTTCTATGTGCAGTTCCTGCAGGAGGTTTTCCATTTTATCGGCACGATCCCGGCGACTTAAATCTTTTCGCATTTCCAGCACCGCGAGCAGGTTGTCGGCGACGCTGAGCTTGCGGAATACCGAGGCTTCCTGGGGCAGGTAGCCGACGCCCTTGCGGGCACGGATATGCATGGGGAACGGTGTCAGGTCCTGGTCGTCGAGCCACACGCTGCCGCCATCGCTGGGCACCAGGCCGACAATCATATAGAAGCAGGTGGTCTTGCCGGCGCCGTTGGGGCCGAGCAGACCGACCACCTCGCCACTGTCGACGTGCAGTGACACCGACTCGATGACCTTGCGGCCGGAATATTGCTTGCTGAGTTCGCGGGCTTCCAGCCGACTCATGGTGCGGGGGCGGCCTTGCTGTCTTTTTTCGGCTTGGGCTGGATGGTGATGATGACGCGCTCGTTCGGCGCGTTGGTGCCGGCGTTGACCTGATCCTTCACCACGTCATAGACGATGCGTTCGCTGCGCAGCACGTCACCGGCCTGGTCGACCTCGGCCTGTTCCAGCAGGATGATACGTTCCGGGCTGGTGTAGTATTCCATGTGCTGCGATTTGGCGTGCACATCGTGATCCTTGCCGTCCGGCCGCTGTTGGTAGGTGGCCGGGTTGCCGTCCATCAGGACCTTTTCGATCTCGTCGCCCTTGTTGTAGACCACCATGCGGTCACCGGTCAGCCTCAGTGTCCCCTGGGTGACCTTGACGTTGCCGGTATAGACGCTGACGCCGCGGCTGTCGTCCAGTTCCACGCGGTCGGCCTCGATCATCATCGGCTGGTCGCGGTCGCTGGACAGGGCGTGGCACCACGAAGGAAAGGCCAGGGCGGCGAACAGGGCGAGATGTGCAAAACGGGTCATGCGTCTAAGGTACTGGACTTACAGGTAGCTTTCCAGTTCCTGTTGCAGTACACCACGGGCTTCCAGCAGCATTTCGCAGGTGTCGCGGGCCGCACCGCGCCCGCCGGGTCGCGGCGTCTGCCAGTGGCTGTGTTTCAGTACGAAGGGGTGGGCGTCCTGAACGGCTACCGCCAGCCCCACTTTCCGCATCACCGGCAGATCGACCACGTCGTCGCCGACGTAGGCGACCTGTTCCGCCTGCAACCCGGTTTGTTTCAGTAGCTCGGCAAACCCCTGCAACTTGTCGTGCTGGCCCTGCCAGACCAGTTCCGGGTCGATACCCAGGTTGCGGACGCGGTGTTCCACAACCTGCGAGGTGCGTCCGGTAATGATGGCGCAACGTACGCCATGTTTTTGCAGCATTTTTATACCGTGGCCGTCTTGGGAATTGAACGCCTTGTATTCTTCGCCATCGTCACCCATGAACAGGCTGCCGTCGGTGAGGACGCCGTCGACGTCAAAAATCAACAGTTTGATGTTGGCCGCTTTTTCAAGAATATCTTTCATGCTATGGACCCGCCTAGACCACGCCGGCGCGCAGCAGGTCGTGCATGTTCAGTGCGCCGATCAGCTGCTTGCTGTCATCGACCACCAGCAACGCGTTGAATTTCCCGTCCTCCATGATCTTCAGGGCTTCGGCCGCCAGCAGACCGGGGGAAATCAGCGTGCAGTCACAGGTCATGACGTCGTCTATGGTGGTTTTGTGCAGGTCGATATCGTTATCCAGCGCACGGCGCAGATCGCCATCGGTGAAAATGCCCCTGACGTGGTTGTTGTCGTCCACCACGGCTGTCGCGCCGAGACCTTTCTGGGTCATTTCCAGCAGGGCGTCACAAATCAGCGTACCGGTCGGCACCCGGGGTACGCGTTCGCCGGTATGGATCAGGTCGTCGATCAGCAGTAGCAGACGCCGGCCCAGCTTGCCGCCGGGGTGCGAGCGGGCAAAGTCATCGGCGGTGAAGCCGCGCACTTCCAGCAATGAAATGGCCAGCGCATCGCCCATCGCCAGTGCTGCCGTGGTGCTGGCGGTCGGTGCCAGATCCAGCGGGCAGGCCTCCTTTTCGACACTGACGTCGAGGTTGACGCTGGCGGCCTCCGCCAGGGGAGAATCCGGGTTGCCGGTGAGCGAGATCAACGGCACGTTGAGGCGCTTGATAATGGGCAGAATGGTGAGGATTTCTTCCGTCGAGCCGGAGTTTGACAGGGCGATGACCACGTCCTTGGCCGTGATCATGCCGAGGTCGCCGTGGCTGGCCTCGCCCGGGTGGACAAAAAACGCCGGGGTGCCGGTGCTGGCCAGTGTAGCGGCAATCTTGCTGCCGATATGGCCGGATTTGCCCATTCCGATGACTACCACACGGCCCTGACATTCGAGCATATGGTGGCAGGCACGTACAAAGTCATCATCAATACGCGGCTTGAGGGCCTCGATCGCCGCGGCTTCGGTTTCCAGCACGGCCAGGCCCAGTTTTTTCAGTGTTGCATCGGTCATTGGTATTTTCGACGTGGTGTCGGGTTGCTGTCACTCAGTGAACGGCGGTGAAGTATAACAGGCTCTGGTAGCCGATATAGCAGGCCAGCAGCACACCGCCCTCGAGGCGGTTGATGCGGCCCTCGCCACGCAATCCCCAGGCCATCACCAGCAGTGCGACGGTCAGTCCCACCATCACCGGCATGTCGCGGTACAGGACTTCCGGATCGATGGCGTCGGGGCTGAGCAGGCCGGGGATACCCAGGACCGCCAGCAGGTTGAACATGTTTGAACCGATGACATTGCCGATGGCAATATCCGGCTCGTTTTTCAGCGCGCTGGCGATCGAGGCGGCGAGTTCCGGCAGGCTGGTGCCGAGTGCGACGATGGTCAGGCCGATGACCAGGTCGCTGACGCCGAAGGCCTCCGCGATCCCCACCGCGCCCCACACCAGCAGCCGCGAACTGCCGACCAGCACCACGATACCGAACACCAGCCAGAACAGCGAGCGTCGTAACGGCATGTCGGTGGGAATTTCAGCCTCGTATTCCGCCGCCATCGGGTCCTTTTCGCGGGAGTGCAGGCCAAGCCAGATTACCCACGCCAGCATGACCGCCAGGCCACCGAGCAGGATCATGCCATCGGCGAAACCCAGCCAGCCGTCGCTCAGCAGCAACCAGGCGCCCGCGGTGGTGCCCAGCAGGATGGGGAGTTCGCGCCGCACCGTGCCGGAATGGACCGACAGGGGGACCAGCACCGCCGTAGCGCCGAGAATCAACGCGACATTGGTAATATTGGAACCGATGGCATTGCCCACGGCGAGACCGGGGTTGTTGTTCATGGACGCCATGACCGACACCAGTATTTCCGGCGCCGAGGTACCGAACCCGACGATGGTCAGGCCGATCAGCAGTGGTGACACGCCGAGGCCCCGCGCAGTGGCGGCAGCGCCCATCACGAATCGTTCGGCGCCCCACACCAGGAGCGTAAATCCGGCCAGCACGGCCACAAGCTGCATTAACATAGGTGGCGTATAGTAGGGATTCGAATCGACGGGGACAAATCGGCTTTCCCCCGGAGGGCAGGACATGGGCGACATTGTTGAATTCCGGCGGCCCGGCGTCTCGAAAAAGCACAGCGGCAATACCCTGTGCCGACGCGGATTTCACAAGTGGAAAGTGGTCAACAAGCCGTTCGACGTCAAACTGGGCAAGTTGGTGACCTGTTACCGCTGCCAGCGTTGCGGGCGGGAAAAAACGGAAACGTCCTGACGGGCGGTGCGGTATCGGCATGCCGCCGCGTGCAAGTCTCGCTTTTGGCAGGGACTATTGCGCCGGTTTCCGTATAATGCCGGCCAATCAAACAGGGATCGAAGCGACAGCACATCATGGTGGAAGCGGCCAACCCCCGACAAACAGACACGCTGGTACGCATCCGCGACCTGCATTTCTCCCGTGGCGACAGGGTGATTTTTGAAGGCGTGGACCTGGATATTCCGCGCGGCAGGATCACCGCTATCATGGGGCCGAGCGGGACCGGCAAGACCACGCTGCTGCGCCTGATCGGTGGCCAGCTTTACCCGGATCGTGGCAGCGTGCAGGTCGACGGTGAGGAGGTTCCATCGCTGCGGCGCGCAGAGCTTTACCGGCTGCGCAAGCGCATGGGCATGTTGTTCCAGTCCGGCGCGCTGCTGACCGACCTGAACGTCTACGACAATGTCGCCTTCCCGCTGCGCGAACACACCGATCTGCCCGAATCCATGATCCGTGACCTGGTGCTGATGAAACTCCAGGCGGTCGGGTTGCGCGGCGCGCGCGGCCTGATGCCCAGCGAACTGTCCGGTGGCATGGCACGGCGCGTGGCGCTGGCGCGCGCCATTGCGCTGGATCCGATGATGATCATGTACGACGAGCCGTTCACCGGCCAGGATCCCATTTCCATGGGGGCGCTGGTGCAACTGATCCGGTTGCTCAATGATGCGCTGGGCCTGACCAGTATCATCGTTTCACACGACGTGCAGGAGACAGCGGCTATTTCCGACTATATCTATGTTATTTCCCAGGGCCGGGTGGTCGGACACGGTACGCCGCAGGCACTGGAGCACACAGATTCGGAATGGGTCAGGCAGTTCATGCAGGGCCTGCCCGACGGACCGGTGCCGTTCCACTACCCTGCGCCCGATTATCGTGAAGACCTGTTGCAGGGTGAGGGGGCAGGCTGATCATGCTGGAATGGATTCGTCAACTGGGTGTCACCGGAATACAGTTTTTCGAGAAGCTCGGGCGCGGCCACCTGTTTCTGTGGAAGGTCCTGGTGGGCATTCCCTCGGTGCTGGTGCGCCCGCGCCTGCTGGTAGCGCAACTGTTTTCGGTGGGCGTATTGTCACTGATGCTGATTGCCATTTCCGGTCTGTTCGTCGGCATGGTGCTGGCGCTGCAGGGTTACAACACGCTGGTCGATTTCAGCGCCGAGGAGTCGCTGGGCGTGATGGTGGCCCTGTCCATGGTGCGTGAACTGGGGCCGGTGGTGACCGCGCTGCTGTTTGCCGGCCGTGCCGGTTCTGCGCTGACCGCCGAGATTGGCCTGATGAAGGCCACCGAGCAGTTGTCCGGTATGGAGATGATGGCGGTCGATCCGCTGCACCGGGTGATTGCGCCGCGTTTCCTGGCGGGTTTCATCTCCATGCCGTTGCTGGTGGCAATTTTCAGCGCCGTGGGTATCTGGGGCGGTTATTTTGTCGGTGTCGGTCTGCTGGGCGTCGACGAGGGCGCTTACTGGGCGCAGATGCAGGCCAAGGTGGACCTTTACGATGACGTCATGAACCTGGCTATTATAAACATCTCCGAGCCCACGAGACTCCTGAGCAGATCGTATGCACTATTCTGATAGAAAAAAACAATGTTAAACAACAGTAAAATATCACTCATGACATATTATTAAATACAGATTAGCATTACACATATAGTAGCACAAAACACTACGATGAT
>CAYSRA010000058.1:0-16717 GCA_964433205.1 uncultured Thiohalobacter sp.
CGCGCCACATGGCGCGAGAAGCGCAGGGAACCCGCGTAGCGGGCAAACCGTTGAGCCGGAACACCCCCACCGACAAACCGGCACTTGCCGCCCAGGCTTCAGGCGCCGCTTCCCCACGAATCAATCGAGTCTGACCCCATTGAAACGCCATCTCGCTGCACATGGCGTTATACTGCGGCCATCGTAACCAGAACAACTCTCACAATATGCGACAAACCGAACTGCTGATCCACGCGCGCTGGATTATTCCCGTCTCCGCCGGCGACCCCGTGCTGGATCATTACAGCCTTGCCGTCGACGAGGGCCGCATCACCGCCCTGTTGCCCACCGTCGAGGCGCGCCAGACTTTCGAGGCGCAGACCACCGTTCAACTCGGTGAGCATGCGCTGATCCCCGGACTGATCAATGCCCACACACACACCGCCATGTCACTGCTGCGCGGAATCGCCGACGACCTGCCGCTGATGGAGTGGCTGCAACAGCACATCTGGCCGGCGGAAAAACAGTGGGTCAACGAGCAATTCGTGCACGACGGCGCCCAGCTTGCCATCGCCGAAATGCTGCGCGGAGGCACCACCTGTTTCAACGACATGTATTTTTTTCCGGAGGTCACCGCGCGGGTCGCGGCCGGCTGTTTCATGCGCGCCTGCACCGGCATGATCCTGATCGACTTCCCCACCCGCTATGCCGAAAACCCGGATGAGTATTTCGCCAAGGGCCTCGCGCTGCGCGACGAGTACAAGCACCACCCGCTGATCAGCCAGGCGTTTGCGCCGCACGCACCCTACAGCGTGTCGGACGAGCCGTTGAAAAAGGTGCAAATGCTGTCTGACGAACTCGACCTGCCGGTGCATATTCACCTGCACGAGACGGCCAGCGAGGTCGACGACAGCGTGAAGCAGACCGGTCAGCGTCCGCTGGCGCGTCTCGCCGGCCTGGGATTGCTGTCGCCGGCGCTGACCGCGGTGCATATGACCCAGCTGGAAGAGGCTGAAATCATCCAGCTCGCGGACAGCGGCGCCAGCGTGGTGCACTGCCCCGAGTCCAACCTGAAACTTGCCAGCGGCTTCTGCCCGGTGCAGGCATTACTGGACGCCGGCGTCAACGTGGCGCTCGGCACCGACGGCGCGGCCAGCAACAACGATCTGGATATGTTCGGGGAAATGCGCAGTGCGGCGCTGCTGGGCAAGGCGGTTGCCGGCGACGCCAGCGCGCTGCCGGCACGCCAGGTGCTGCGCATGGCCACGCTGAACGGCGCGCGGGCGCTGGGACTGGCCGACCAGACCGGCTCCATGGAAGTCGGCAAGTGGGCGGATATCGCCGCCGTCGACCTCGGCGCGCTGGAAACACAGCCGGTCTACGACCCGGTGTCCCAGCTGGTGTACGCGGCCGGGCGCGAACAGGTCAGCCACGTGTGGGTGGCCGGCCAGCCGCTGTTGCGCGAGCGCCAGCTGACCCATATCGACATTGACGACCTGCTGACACGTACGCGCGGCTGGCAGGCCCGCATCGCGGCAGGTGAAGCCGGCGGCTGATTCCGGTATCTTGCACATCATGAACAACGCCACCCCCAACGTCGACCCCGCCGAAATCCACAAGTTCGAGGCACTTGCCTCACGCTGGTGGGACCCGGACAGCGAATTCAAGCCGCTCCACGACATTAACCCGCTGCGCATCGACTACATCGACGAGCGCGCCCCGCTGGCCGGGAGCAAGGTCATTGACGTTGGCTGCGGCGGCGGCCTGCTGTCGGAGGGCATGGCATTGCGCGGCGCCGATGTGACCGGCATCGACATGGGCGAGGCGCCGCTGACGGTGGCACGGCTGCACCAGCACGAATCCGGCGTACAGGTCGACTATCAGCAGATCACCGCCGAGGAAATGGCCGCACAGCACCCGGGCGCCTTCGACACCGTGACCTGCCTGGAGATGCTGGAGCACGTTCCCGACCCGGCCTCGGTCATCCAGGCCTGCGCCGACCTGGTGAAACCCGGCGGCGATGTATTCTTCTCCACCATCAACCGCAATCCCAAGGCCTACGTGCTGGCCATCGTCGGCGCGGAATACGTACTGCGCATGCTGCCGCGCGGCACGCACGACTACCGCAAGTTTATCCGCCCGTCGGAAATGGAGCGCTGGAGCCGCAACGCCGGACTGCAACTGCAGAAACTCTCCGGCATGACCTACAACCCGCTGACCTGCGAGTACCGGCTGGGTAATGACGTGGACGTGAACTACCTCGCATGGTTCCGGAAGACCGACTGAATATGTCTGATCCCGCCAGCACCGTGCTGTTCGACCTCGACGGCACCCTGCTCGACACCGCGCCCGATCTCGCCGCTGCGCTGAACGCAACCCTGCAACTCAACGGACGCGAGCCGCTGCCGTTCGACATCATCCGCCCGGCGGTCTCGCACGGCGGCCGCGCGCTGATCGAACTCGGCTTCGGCGTCGATCCGCAACACCCGGCGTTCGAACCCCTGCGCAAACAGTTGCTGGATTTCTACGAAGCCAATATCGCTGTACATACCTCATTGTTTCCCGGCATGGCGGAGGTGCTCGACGAACTCGAAAACCGCGATATCCGCTGGGGTGTCGTGACCAACAAGCCGGGCTGGCTGACCGAACCGCTGCTCGATGCGCTGAACCTGACCGCGCGCAGCGCCTGTATTGTGTCCGGCGACACGCTGCAGGAGCGCAAACCGCACCCGGCGCCGCTGCTGCACGCCTGTAAACTGGCCGGTTGCCAACCGGCGCAAACGGTCTATGTCGGCGACGCCGAACGCGATATCGAGGCCGGCCGCAATGCCGGCATGCGCACACTGGTCGCGCTATTCGGCTATCTCATGGAACACGACCGGCCGGAACAGTGGGGCGCCGATGCACTCATTCAGTACCCGGCCGGAATCCTTGAATACCTCACCGCCACGACAGCAAAAAGCCACACTGGATAACAAAGGACCCACCTGGCCGTGATACCCCTGCACGACGACAACCCGACCCGCACCACGCCCTACGTCACGATCGGGATCATCATTGTCTGTGTGCTGGTGTTCTTCTGGGAACTGTCACTGGGTAAACGTGTGGAACTGGCCGTCTACAGCCTCGGCATGACCCCGGCCGTGGTATTCGGCGGCAAGCAACTGATGCCGGAACTGAGCATCGTGCCGGAGTGGATGACGATTTTTACTTCCATGTTCCTGCACGGCGGCTGGATGCACCTGATCGGCAACATGCTGTACCTGTGGATTTTCGGTGACAATGTCGAGGACTCCATGGGGCACGGACGCTTCCTGGTCTTCTATCTGCTCAGCGGTGTGTTCGCCGTGCTGGCACAGGCGCTGCCGGATCCGAATTCCACCGTGCCCATGATCGGCGCCAGCGGGGCGATCTCCGGCGTGCTGGGCGCCTACCTGCTGATGTATCCCCATGCGCGGGTGCTGGTGGGCATTCCGTTCGGATTCTACCTGCACACCATGCGTATTCCTGCCGGGCTGGTCCTGGTTTTCTGGTTTGTCCTGCAGCTGATCAGTTCCGCTGCCAGCAGCGGTCAGCCGGGCGGTGTGGCCTTCGGCGCGCACATCGGCGGCTTTCTTGCCGGCATGGCGCTGATCCCCTTCTTCAAGTATCGGCATATCCCGCTGCTACCGCGACGCTGAACAACCGCCCCGGTTGCTACAGGTAAACAGGCTCGTCACCGGGTTTCCACACCGGGTGCTTCACCATTACTGCTTCAAACAGCTTCGACGCAAGCCATTCATCCAGCCACTTGCGCAGGTGTGTATAGGGTGACTGATCAAACCAGTCGCGGTCGACACAAGCAAACTGGCGAATAAAAGGAAACACACCAATGTCAGCCAGACTCGGTTGATCACCCAGCAGGTAGCGTAACTCCGAGAGTATTTCTTCGAGTTCTTCCAGAAATTCCTCGCCACGTTCGCGGTAGTATTGCTGCGGGTGCTCCGGGTAACGTTCGAAATACTTGTAATGATCCAGGTCTTCCTTGAAGGAGAAATCATTGATCTCCAGGATCTGGTCCGCGGGGATGACGTTGGCCTCATTGTCGCCGAGCCAGTTGTCCGGGTCGTTCCGGCGAAGCGCCCAGAGCACGATATCCCAGCTCTCGTCGATAACGTCCCCCTCCGGGGTCACCAGCACCGGCACGGTGTTCTTCGATGACGCCGCCGTCAGTTCCGCCGGCACCGCATCGAGATCCACCTCGCGCAGTTCCACCGGCACACCGGCATATTTCAGCGCGAGCCGCGCGCGCATGGCATAGGGGCAGCGTCGAAAGCTGTACAGCGTGTTCAATGAGGAAGCGTTGTTATTCATGGCCGGCGATATTACGGCATTTCCCGATCGACACTTAACGGATGATTTTCAGGGAAATTCCCGTCATTCTGAGTGGTGAACTGTGGCGTCTGCTGACCGGGATGCTGCTGACAGTGGGGAAAAACTGTCCGGCTGCACCGGAGAAATCTGTGCAGTGAACCCGCCGCAACGGCAAACATACTCGGCAAACGTTTGCCGTTATTGCCGCCCGCGTCCAGGGCGCAAGATATTTATCTTGTTTTACAACAACTGGTTAGCGTAAATTTTTAAAAAATATTAAAAGCGGTTCGGAAATTGCTTCATAGCGGGGCATGTATGCACGGAGTCCGTTATGAAGCAGTCCACACGCCTGATATTACTGTTGATCCCCGTTGCCGTTGCCGCGGTTTTGCTGATTTCGCCCGCGCACCTCGGCGCCTTTTTCAACCTGCCAGGGCTGATCATGGTCATTGGCGGCACACTGGTGGCGACCTTCCTCAGTCGACCGGCCGGCGAAGTGCTGGCGGTGTTACGCAGCATCCCCGCGCTGTTGCGCGAGGAGCCCGCGTCCACCGCCGCTCGCGACTTCGATCAGCTACTGCGCTTCGCGGCCCGTTACCGGGTCACCAGCGTACGCAACGCCGAACGCGAAATCTGTCGCATCAACAGCGGCTTCGTGCGCGCCGGGCTGCAACAGGTAGTCGACCGCGCACCGGAACAGGAACTGGAAAAGTCGCTGCGCTGGCGCCTGTCCAGTGTGCTGCGTCGTGAACAGGGCCGCGTACAGATTATCAATACCATGGCCATCTTTGCGCCGGCTTTCGGCATGCTCGGCACACTGTTCGGGCTGGTGAATATGCTTTCCGGCCTGGGTGAAAGCGGCCTGCAGGAAATCGGGGGCAGCATGGCGTTCGCCATGATCACCACGGTATACGGCATTATCGCCGCCAACCTGCTGTTCAAACCGCTGGCGATCAAAATGGAACGTCGCACCAATCAGCGTTTAATGCAGATGAAAACACTGATGGAAGGCATCCTGATGGTTTACCACAAACGTCATCCCGCACAGATCCGTGATGTGCTGGAGTCGATGCAGCACACCAGTATCGAAGCCGCACCGCCCGGCCGGAGCCCCGGTCTGACGCTGGTAGGCGCCTGATCGATTATGTCCTCCACCGCGATCTTCAGCGAAAGCACACCGCCGGCAGACAGGCCGGCGGAAGATCACTTTCCCTGGGACATCGAAGCCGCACCCTCGGTGGTGGAGAATGATGCCTGGCTGTTGAGCTTCATTGATATCCTGACGCTGTTGCTTGCGCTGTTCGTGCTGCTGCTGGCGCAGGAGCATCAGAGCAATAAAGCGGCTGACGTCGAGCCGCCCGTGGAAGCAGTACACACCGCCAGCGAAATCGGGCTCCTGCCGCCCGCACCGCTGCAACAGCCCTTTTCAGCCATCCGGTTGCCGGCGCTACCGCAGATCGTTGCACCGGTGAGCCGTTTTCGGATACCGGCGCCCGATCGGTTACCAAAACAGACAGAAACGTCCCTGCCGCCGAAGCCGGCGAAAGAAACCACAACGGCAAAAGATAGCGTGCCGGTAATGCCTGAGCCCCGGACCAGCGAACGTGCCATCGAGGCGCCAGACCCTTCAGCGACGGCCGCACACTCGCGTATCAATAATTTGCTGGAAACACTGCGCAACAGCGAGCTTGCAGACCGCATCGACATACAGGCCCGCACCGACAGTGTGCGCCTCGATATCGCCGAGAGCATTCTGTTTGCACCGGCGCGCACCCGTCTCACGGATAGCGGGCTGGCCCTGCTCACGGAACTTGCAGGAACACTGAAAGCCCTGCCCTGGTCGCTGTCCGTGGAAGGCCACACCGACAACGTGCCGATACAGACAGCGCGCTTCCCGTCCAACTGGGAGTTGTCCACGGCACGCGCAACCATGGTAGCGCGCGAACTGATCCGCCACGGCGTTCGCCCGGACCGTATCCGTGCGATAGGCTATGCCGACACCAGACCGCGCGCCAGCAACGAAACAGCCGAGGGTCGAAACCGCAACCGCCGCGTCACCTTCGTGCTGGAACTGCCCGAAAACCAGCGGAGCTCCGACTAGGCAGGATTTCCATCGTTGCGCGCGGAAAGCTTCAGCGACAACAAACCGGCTGCCAGGACAAACGCCGTTGACCACCACAGACATCCGACCAGCCCCCACTGCTGGTAGGTCCAGCCGGACAACACCGTTCCGGCCAGCCGCCCGCCGGCGTTGGCCATGTAATAGAAGCCCACGTTGACCGCCGCCTGGTCATGATGCGAATACGCCAGTACCAGAAAGGAATGCACGGCCGAGTTGACCGCAAATACCAGGGCGAACAGCGCCAGGCCCACCACCAGCGTTATGGTCGGGTCCAGACCGGACATCAAGCCCAGTGCAATACCGGCGGGCATCAGCGCCAGCACAAAAACCCAGAAACGCGCGGTCGAGGCATCCGGGCCGTGCGCTGCCGAACGCTTGCGTAACAGGGTCGGCACACTGGCTTGCACAACACCGTAACCGATCACCCACAGCGCCAGGAATCCACCTACGCGGGTGTTGTCCCAGCCAAGTTGCGAGGCGAAATACACCGGCAGGCCTACCACAAACCAGACATCACGCGACCCGAACAGGAAAAAGCGCGCTGCCGACAGCCAGTTGATATCACGGCTGCGGGAAAATACCTGGGCGAATTTTGTTTTCACCGGCGAGCTGCCCAGCTTGTGCGGCAACAACGCCGCGCTGCCAACCAGCACCAGCAACAGCCCGCCCGCCAGGATCAACAGGGCACCGCGGAACCCCACCAGCGACAGCAGCCCGCCACCGATAAAGAAACCCAGTCCTTTTAGCGCGTTCTTGGAGCCGGTAAGCACCGCGACCCATTTGAACAGGCGACCGTGCGCGTCTTTCGGCAGCATCAACTTGACGCTGGCCTTGGCGCTCATCTTGTTCAGGTCCTTGGCGATACCGGACAGCGCCTGCGCCGCCATCACGTAGGGCACCGTCAGCCATGGCTCCGGAACCGCCAGCATGGCCAGCGCAACAATCTGCAGGCCCATACCCAGGTGCATGGTGACGTTGAGACCGATGCGCGAGGCAACCCAGCCGCCCAGCAGGTTGGTTACGACACCGAAGAATTCATAGAACAGGAACAGGAAGGCAATTTCCAGCGGTGTATAACCACGCTGGAAAAAGTACAGCACCACCAGCATGCGGATCGCGCCGTCGGTGATGGTGAAGGCCCAGTAGCTGGCCGTGACCACCAGGTAGTCGCGCAAGCCCTCTGGCGAAGTGGATGCCGGGTTCATGCCAGGCTGCCGTCAGATACTACGCGCAACCTTGCGTGCCAGTTCCGCAAGCCGGTTGGCGTAGCCCACCTCGTTGTCGTACCAGGCCAGCACCTTCACCTGGGTGTCATCGATCACCATGGTGGATGGTGCATCGACAATCGACGAACGGATGTCATCCCGGTAGTCGACCGACACCAGGGGGCGCTCCTCATAGCCCAGAATCCCCGCCATCGAACCCTCGGCCGCCTGCCTCAACAGGTCATTCACTTCGGCTGCGCGGGTTACGCGCTGTGACTCAAAAACAAAGTCTGTCAACGACGCGTTCAGCAGCGGCACGCGCACGGCCAGGCCGTTCAACTTGCCACGGAGTTCGGGAAAAATCTGCGTTATGGCTTTGGCCGACCCGGTCGATGTCGGAATCAGCGACTCGCCGCAGGCACGCGCACGACGCAGGTCCCTGTGACCCTTGTCGACAATGGTCTGGGTGTTGGTGATGTTGTGGATCGTGGTCATGGTGCCATGACGAATGCCCAGCGATTCGTGCATCACCTTGACCACCGGCGCCAGGCAGTTGGTCGTGCAGGAGGCGGCCGTCACGATATGATGCTGCTCCGGGTCATAGAGGTGGTCATTCACACCCATGACAATGTTCAGTGCTTTCCCGCTGACAGGCGCGGCCACCACGACCTTGCGCACACCCTGGTCGAAATATGCCTGTAGCAATTCCGGCGTGCGAAACTTCCCGGATGCCTCGATCACCAGTTCGACGCCCATCCCCCGCCAGTCGACACCGGATGGTGACGCGTACGAGCTGTGCGTGATGTGCTGGCCGTCGATGACGAGGGCATCCGCATCCGCACTCGCTTCCCGACTCCACCTGCCATGCACCGAGTCGAAATTCAGCAGGTGTGCGGAACAGGCTGCGTCGGCGGCCGTTTCATTGATGTGAACAAACCCCAGTTCGTCGCAGCCCCAGGCAGCGCGTAACGCGAGCCGGCCCATACGACCAAAACCATTGATTGCTGTACGTATAGCCACGTGAACATCCCCGTCTGCCGGTTAATGAGAGCCAGCCAGAGTGCCCCTCTCGGGTACCAGCACCGGCCACGCGCGAACATACATTAATCCGTATATATATTCAATCGTATATTAATACGCAGTCATTGCGAGGCGGCGGGAGATTGCTTCGCTGCGCTCGCAATGACGAGGTGGAGGTGCTGGTCAGGACAGGAAGAAGATCAGGCGCAGCAGGAAGCGCCGGGGCGGTCCGGCATATCTTTCAACATCTGACGATCGTGTGAGAACGGCGCTTCGTCGGCGACCCCTTTCGCGGTGGCCTTCAGTACCTGTTTTGCCCACGCCGGCAACGCCTTGTTCAGGCGGTAATAGATCCACTGCCCGTCTCGCCGCGTCGAGACGATGCCGGCTTCGCGCAGCTGGGCGAGGTGTCGGGAGATTTTCGGCTGAATGATATCCAGCGCGTGCGTCAGTTCACATACGCACAACTCACCTTCCTGCACCAGCAGTAACAGACTGCGTAACCGCGTCGGGTCGGCAAGTGCCTTGTAGAAGATTTCCGCGTTCAGTTTCATGGCAACCAGTTTGAACCAGTTGCTCGTAACGGGTCAACCGGCCTGACGCTATGATCCGGGCGGTCCACCGGCAAGCGGATTTGGTGTATCGTGTCGGCATGTTCAGCGGGGGATGCACACCATGGTACGCAGGCGCCTGAAACTGCTTGGCTTCAGTCTGCTGGTTGTTGCGGCGATTACGGCGCTCACACTTTACCTGGCGCGACCAAAGCCGGTCGACGTGATTGTCGCCACCGTGACGCGTGGCGTAGTGGAAGACACCACGGCCAACACCCGCGCCGGCACGGTGAAGGCCTGTCGCCGCGCCGGCATCTCCCCTTCCGTCAGTGGTCAGATTGCCCGTCTGCCGGTCAAGGCCGGCGACACGGTAAAAGCGGGCGCCATATTGCTGGAGTTGTGGAACGACGACCTGAAATCCCGTGTCACGCTCGCCGCCAGCGAAGCACGGGCCGCAAAAGCCTCGGCACGCCAGGCCTGTATACGCGCCGATGTTGCCGCGCGGGAAGCCCGCCGTCTGCACGCGCTGCGAAAGAAAGGGCTGGCGACCGAGGAAGCCAGTGACAAGGCCGACGGCGAGGCGCTCGCACTGGCTGCGGCCTGCGACGCCGCAAAGGCTAATGCCGATGTCAGCAAGGCACAGCTGGCTGTCGCCCGCGCACTACTGGATCGAACCCGTCTCAGCGCGCCGTTCGCGGGTATCGTGGCGGAAGTCAACGGAGAGGTGGGCGAGATCGTCACCCCCTCCCCGGTCGGCGTGCCCACGCCACCCGCGATCGATCTGGTCGATAACAGCTGCCTGTATATCTCCGCACCTGTCGATGAGGTCGATGCCCCGGCAGTGCGCGTTGGCATGCCCGCGAGAATCTCCCTGGACGCCTTTCCGGACAAGGTGTTTCCCGGCAGGGTACGCCGTATCGCCCCCTATGTGCTGGATCGTGAGAAGCAGGCGCGTGTCGTCGACGTCGAAGCAGATTTCATCAATGCCGAGGACAGCCGCGATATGCTGCCCGGCTACAGCGCCGACATCGAGATCATCCTGTCGAAACACGACAATGTGTTGCGTATTCCGACCGAAGCCGTTCTCGAAGGGAACAAGGTGCTGGTCTACGGGGAAGACGAACGCTTACACGAAAAGGGCATCGACACCGGCCTGTCCAACTGGAGTTTTACGGAAGTTCAGTCCGGCCTGAACGCCGGTGACAAGGTTGTGATATCGGTCGACCGTGACGGCGTGGAGGACGGTGCACTGGCACGCATCGAGTCCATTACCGATGGCAATGATTGAACTCCAGCAGGTACACCGGGATTTCCAGGTGGGCGACCAGACGGTTCATGCGCTGGATGATATCAACCTGAGCATCGACGCCGGTGAATACGTTTCCATTATGGGCCCATCGGGCTCCGGCAAGTCAACGCTGCTGAACCTGATCGGCCTGCTGGACCGCGCCACGCGCGGCCGTTACCTGCTCAATGGTGAGGACGTCACCACGCTCAGCGATGTGGCCCAGGCCGAAGTACGCAACCGCCAGATCGGCTTCGTGTTCCAGGCCTTTCACCTGGTGCCGCGACTGACGGCGGCGCAGAACATCGAGCTGCCGTTGATCCTTGCCGGCGTGCCCAAAGACGTACGCAATGCGCGTGTCAGCCAGGTTTTGCGAGCGCTGAATCTCCAGGAGCGTGCCCACCACAAACCCGATCAGCTGTCCGGCGGGCAACGCCAGCGCGTTGCTATCGCGCGCGCGACCATCAATGAACCCAGGGTATTGCTTGCCGACGAACCGACCGGCAATCTGGACCGTAAATCGGGGAGCGATGTCATCGATATACTCGAATTGCTCAACAGCCGTGGCATTACGCTGATTATCGTCACCCACGATGCGGAAATCGGCGGACGGGCACGACGCCGGATACATATGCTGGACGGGCGCATCGAAGCTGACCGGCCAATGGATACCCGCCGTGCGCAGCCGTGATGTCGGCCTGTTTGCCTGGGGTGCGCTGCGCGGTTATCCGACACGCACCCTGCTGATGTTGCTTGCCATGGCCATTGGCGTGGCGGCCGTGGTGATACTGACGGCGCTGGGTGAAGGCGCGCGCCGTTACGTCGCCGACCAGTTTTCCTCGCTGGGCACCAACCTCCTTATCGTCATACCGGGCCGTGCGGAAACCGGCGGCGCATCGCCCAGTACCCTGATGGGCGAGACCCCGCGCGACCTGACGCTTGATGACGCCATGGCGCTGACACGCAGCTACAAGGTACGGCGCATCGCGCCCATGAATATCGGCGCGGCGGATGCGGCCCGCGGCGGCCGTGAACGTGAGGTCACCGTCATCGGCACCACTCACGAGTTGCTGGCACTGCGGCGCTGGAAACTTGCCAAAGGCCGTTTTCTTCCTGACACCGACATCGACCTGGCCAACCCGGTGTGCGTGATCGGCAGCAAGATCCGCGACGAACTATTTGGCGCTCAGCCCGCGCTCGGCCAGTGGATACGCCTCGGCGACCGGCGTTTTCGTGTTATCGGCATCCTCGGCTCGGAGGGACGCTCCATCGGAGTCGACGTTCAGGAAACGGTAATGATTCCGGTGGCCTCTGCCCAGCAACTGTTCAACACCCCTTCCCTGTTTCGCATCCTGGTGGAAGCCCGCAGCCGTGAGGCCATCGAACCGGTGAAACAATTTATTATCGAGACACTGAAGCACCGCCACCAGGGCGAGGAGGATGTCACGGTGATTACCCAGGATGCGGTGCTGGCCACCTTTGACCGGATTTTCAACGCACTGACCCTGGCCGTCGGTGGTATCGCCGCCATCAGCCTGTTCGTGGCAGGCATTCTGATTATGAACGTGATGCTGGTGGCGGTATCACAACGTACCGCCGAAATCGGCCTGCTGAAGGCGCTGGGCGCGGCGCCACGGCAGATCGTGGCGTTGTTCCTCGCCGAAGCGCTGTTGTTGTCACTGCTGGGCGCGACCCTCGGGCTGATACTGGGAGCCTCCGGCAGCGTGTTGATTCGACAACTGTTCCCGGCCTTGCCGGCGCAGACGCCGCTGTGGGCGACGCTGACAGCCCTGCTGGTGGCGGTAACGACCGGGCTCCTGTTCAGCCTGCTGCCAGCGCGCAATGCGGCCCGCCTGGACCCGGTGCTGGCGTTGTCCGGCAGATGATCCACGGCCGGTTCGAGTGAACGGGCCGAGGTTTCACCTGTTACGCATTTATGGGACCATATCCGCATGTTGAGTAAACTGTTCAACCGGCACACCGACGAACACCGTCTCGTAAGACTGGCGTTGCTGTTCGCACTGGCGTTCGCCGCTGCGCATGTTGCTCTCCACGACCGGGACATCAATGGCGGTGTCCTGGATGGCCACGGCGAATGCCAGATCTGCCGTCTTAACCATGTGCCGGTAACCTCCCTGGCTATCCCCTCCCTGGTTGCGCCGCTGCACGTATTGGCCTATGTGCTTGCTGGTGAAGATAGCGAATACAAGTTCTCAACTCCGTTCCACGCCCGGTGGGCGCGCGCACCACCCCTGTTCTGATCAATCCCTCACTGACAGCTGACAACTAGACCACGCGGTGTTGTGCTGCGTGGTGTCGGCTGCGATGTATTGCCGATGAATCAGAGCAGGAGTCCGCTATGGGCCATTCTTACTTCCGTATTAAACGGGCAGCAGCTGTTGTTGGTTTGCTGCTGCTCAACCCAGGAGCGACGTTCGCCGGGCAGGAGACCGATGTCCTGCGCCGTGAATTAACAGAACTCAAGCAGCAAATGCAGCGCTTGCAACAAACCTATGAACAGCAGATCGACGTATTGGAGCAGCGCCTGGAGGGGCTGGAATCAGAATCAGCCAAAAGTGCCGCGGTAACCGCTTCGCCTGCCGTACCGGCAGCGCCCACTGCAACGACGAGTAATAGCGGCTTCCAGATCGGCCTGTCCGGCCTGTTCACGGGCGGCGGATCCAGTGTCGGTAACGACGCACTGGAGATCTTGCAGAGCGGTGCCCACGACCCTGACCAGAACGGTTTCACAGTGCAAAACGTGGAGTTATCGCTGGGTGGCACGGTGGATCCTTACCTTGATGCACAGGCCAATATCGTCTTCCAGATCGATGCCAACGGCAAGTCGGTGGTGGAACTGGAAGAGGCCTTTTTCACGACCCGCAGTCTGCCATGGGGCCTGCAAGTCAAAGGCGGCCAGTATTTCACAGAATTCGGCCGTCAGAACGCTCAACATCCTCACACCTGGGCCTTCGTGGATCAGCCGGTGGTATTGTCACGCTTCTTTGGTGGCGATGGTTTGCGCAGCCAGGGCGTACGTGCTGCCTGGCTGATGCCGACAGACTGGTACTCGGAACTGCATTTCGGCATCCAGAATCCGAAGGGGGAGACAGTCACCAGCTTCCTGAATGCGCCGGGGGAAGACATCGGCGGACATACCCTGATTGACCGGGATGCGCGCAATTTTGGCGACTTGCTCTATACGGCGCGTTGGCTCAACGGCTTTGATCTGTCCGATACAACCAGCGTGAACGTTGGTGTCTCCGGCCTGTGGGGTCCCAACGCCAGCGGCACAACCACCGACACCCGGATATATGGCGCGGATCTGTATCTGAAATGGCAGCCGACCTACACCCAGCACGGTTTTCCTTTTGTCTCCTGGCACAGCGAGATATTGAAACGCCGGTATGAAGCGGGCGACCCGGGCGATCCCCGCCGTGAAACCCTCAATGACCGGGGGCTGTTCACCCAGGCTCTGTGGGGATTCAAACCCGGCTGGGTGACAGGGTTACGCTGGGAATACGCCACTGCCGACGGCGATACGGCGTCCGACCCGCTGCGCGACACGCGTAAGCGGCTGTCGCCCAACCTGACCTGGTACCCCACCGAATACAGCAAGCTGCGGCTGCAATACAACCGCGACTGGACACAACACTTGCCCGGTAAGACCGCTGACTCGGTTTGGTTCCAGCTGGAATTCAACCTTGGCAGCCATGCAGCACACGTGTTTTAGGAGAGCATTATGAAAATAGTTAAAATCCTGTTCGGGCTGCTGTTGATATTTCCCCTCAGCGGTTACGCGGCATTAAGGGTCGTGACAACAACACAGGATCTGGCGGCCATTGCCGAAGCCGTGGGGGGTGAACAGGTGAAAGTGCAGAGCCTGACACTCGGCACTCGCGATCCGCACTTCGCCACCGCCAAACCCAGCATGATCCGCAAGGTATTCCGGGCCGATCTGCTGCTGCTGATCGGCGCCGACATGGAAATCGGCTGGCTGCCACCACTGCTGCAATCGGCGCGTAATGTCCGGGTGCAGCCCGGCAACCCCGGTTATCTGGATCTCTCCGGTGTTGTTCCATTACTGGGTAAAATCAACGGCCCGGTGTCACGCGCCATGGGTGACGTGCATCCCAGGGGCAATCCCCACTACTGGCTGGACCCGCGAAACGGGGTGCGCATGGCGCAGGCTGTCGCCACCCGGCTGGGTGAACTGGACCCGGCGCACAAGGACGATTACCAGCGCCGACTCAGCACTTTTACGCAGATGATGGATAGCAGGTTACCCGTCTGGCGCAGTAAACTTGCACACCTCAAAGACCGGCCGGTCATCTCCTATCACAGGTCTTTTGTTTATCTGGCGGATGCTTTCGGCTTCCGCATCGTCGATGAGGTCGAACCGAAGCCCGGTATTGCCCCCAGCGCCGCCTCCCTGAGCGCGCTGGTAACGCGCATCAAGACCGAGCATATCGGCCTGCTCATCATGGAACCGTATTACGAGCGCCGTTCGGCACGCTATATGAATGAGCAGACCGGAATCCGCGTGGCAGTGCTACCCCAATCGGTGGGGGCACAGCCCGGTATCCACACCTATTTCGATCTGTTCGATGCCATTGTGGCGACACTGAACAACGCCGGAGGGAGATAACATGGACCCCTGGTTGATATTGTTGCCGGCATTTGTCATGAGTGCCTTGATGATCCTTAGCCATACCTATCTGGGATTGCATGTACTGGCACGCGGCATCATCTTCGTTGACCTGGCGCTGGCCCAGGTGGCGGCCCTGGGCGTCAGCCTCGCGTTTTTGCTCGGAGAAGAGTCTCACGGTTTGACGGCGCAGATTTACGCATTCGGCGCTACACTAACCGCAGCTTTTGCCTTTGCCGGTTTACGACGCATTCCCGGCCGCACAACGCGCGAGGTCATCATTGGCTGTGTCTATGTGGTGGCCACCGCCCTGTCCATTGTCATTCTCAGCCGTTCAAACCAGGGCATGGAGGAGCTCAAGTCCTTGTTCAACGGAAATATTCTTTGGGTGCGCTGGCAGGAAATCGCAGTCGTGGCCGCGGCCTATCTGTCTCTGGCCATACTGCATGGCCTCTATCGAAAACAGTTTTACGCATTATCGTTTGCAACGGAGGAAGGCCGTCAGCCGGGTTTCCTCTGGGAGTTCCTGTTCTTCGCGTCGTTCGCGGTGGTTATTACTCTCGCGGTCAACATCGCCGGGGTGCTGCTGGTATTCGCGTTCCTGATCATCCCTGCGTTCAGCGCATCGCTAGTGACCCGCTCACTGGCCGGTCGCTTACTACTGGGGTGGGGCCTGGGTTTGTTCGGGGCAATCGCCGGGTTGTGGCTGTCCTTCACCGCCGACCTGCCGGTTGGTGCCACCGTGGTGTCAATAGTCGGGCTGTTGCCCTTTGTAGCAGTCGGTCTGAGAGCGATGCGATAAGCTGTCCTTAACAGCCGGAAACAGCATTAACTTGCCGTTCACCGCCATTTGGCGAATGATGTGTCCTGACCGAACTTCGTCATTCACATAAACATTCCCGACGGGGCAATTGATCTCACTAGTACAAAGCACATGCTCCCTCGCGACTTTCTGACACTGACTGGCAGCGCCCTGGTCGCACACCGCCTGCGCAGTTTTCTCACCATGCTGGGCATCGCGGTTGGCATTGCAGCCGTCGTTCTGCTCACCTCCATCGGCGAAGGCGTGCACCGCTTCGTGTTATCGGAATTCACCCAGTTCGGCACCAATATCGTCGCCATCAATCCGGGGCGTACCACGACGCATGGCGCCACCGTCGGGGTATTCGGCACCGAGCGGCCGCTGACAATAGAGGATGCACAGGCACTCAAACGGCTTCCTTTCGCCGACTCGGTGGTTCCTTTTGTACAGGGCAACGCCGAAGTCGAGGCGAACGGTCGCCGCCGGCGCACCACCATCTATGGCGCAGGCTCCGAGATGCCGACAGCCTTCAGTATGCACGTCAAATCCGGGCGCTTCCTGCCGGCCGATGACCCGACAGCGCCACGCGCGTTCGCGGTACTGGGCAGCAAGTTGCGCCGCGAACTGTTCGGCGACGCCAACCCGCTGGGGCAGCGCATCGGCATCGGCGGCAACCGCTACCGCATCATCGGCGTCATGGAGCCCAAGGGCACGGTACTCGGGTTCGACCTGGACGATACGGTCTATATTCC
>CAYSRA010000059.1:0-16518 GCA_964433205.1 uncultured Thiohalobacter sp.
GCCAGTCCCTCTTCGCTCACGCGGTGCACCCCATTGCCATGAACCGGGCCGGGCTCAACTGGCAGCCGGATCTGGTGCACTGCAACGACTGGCAGACCGGGCTGGTGCCGGCGCTACTGTCACTGGAAACGCAGCGCCCGGCCACCCTGTTCACCATTCACAACCTCGCCTACCAGGGTCTGTTCGACTGGCACGCATTCCAGCGCCTCAGACTACCGGCCGACTGGTGGTCGATGGAGAAGCTGGAGTTCTACGGCAAGCTGTCATTCATCAAGGGGGGGCTGGTCTTTTCGGACTGGATCAACACCGTCAGCCCGCGCTACGCCGAGGAAATCCGCACTCCGCAGTTCGGTTGCGGGCTGGAGGGATTACTGGAGCACCGCAAGGACCGGCTCAGCGGCATCCTCAACGGCGTCGACTATCGCACCTGGAGCCCGGGCCGCGACCCGCTGATCGCGCGCCGCTATACCGCACGCACCCTGCGTCTGAAACTGGATAACAAGCGCGCACTGCAGGCGGCATTCGGCCTGCCCGACGATCCTTTCGTGCCGGTATTCGGACACGTTGGCCGCATCGTCGACCAGAAAGGCATAGACCTTATCCTCGACCTGCTTCCACAACTGCTGAAACGCCACCTGCAGATCGTTCTTCTTGGCACCGGGGAGCCCGACCTGGAAAACGCCTTGCGCCGCGCGGGCAAAAAACACCCGCACCGCATCGGCGTACGCATCGAGTACGACGAGAAGCTCTCGCATCTGCTGGAGGCCGGCGCCGATGCTTTCCTGATGCCATCGCGCTTCGAACCCTGCGGACTCAACCAGCTCTACAGCCTGCGCTACGGCACACCCCCGATCGTACACAATACGGGCGGCCTGGCCGACTCCGTGGTCGACGCCAGCAAAGCGAACATGGAAAAGGGAATCGCCACCGGTTTCGTATTCAATAAACCGGACGCTGCCTCCCTGCTCGGCGCCATCGACCGCGCGCTGGCGCTCTACGCCGACCCCGACCGCTGGAAGCAACTTATGCAAACGGGTATGCGCCAGGACTTCTCCTGGACGCGCAGTGCAGCAGCCTACCTGGCGTTATACACCAGGCTGGTGTCAGGCCGGCACTGACCCCGCCCGTTCAGGACGCCGCAAGAAGCAGGGCGATGAGCAGCAGGACGAATGTCAGACCCTGCAAACCCACTCGAATACCCATCAGCTGAACACTGTGCTTCCTGTCGTAATCACCGCCGTGCGCCATTGAACCAATACCCCAGCCCAGGGTGATAACGGTAGCGACCAGGGCCAATATGATGATTGCTGTCAGCATTGTCATGATTGGTCTCCTTCTGTACGTAAAAAACTAGCACAAAGCCGCAGAACAGAGCATTGACACACATCAACAGACAAGCGAAAAGGGGACGGAGGGATTAAATTTTAGCCAATTGGCTAAAATTTAATCCCTCCGTCCCCTTTTCGCTTATTCTTTAAAGTGTATGGAGAAGGAAATCATCAAGATGCTGGAGGATCGCCTTGGGCAGCGGTATGCCCGGCAGCGCCTCGCCGTCGAGGACGCCCCCTATGGAAAAGTCTTCGGTGGGAGCCTGAACCTCTTCCACACCGAGAACTGGTATTTCTCCCCTGCTCTCATTCGCAACGCCCTGAAATTGATGGGCCTGTACTGGCGCGGCCACAGGAACAGCGAACGCATTCAGGTGAGGCACAACGTTGTCAGGCTCCCGGGACTCCCGTCCTGTTTCGATGGCTTCACCCTGCTTCAACTCAGTGATATGCACGCAGATACGAACCGCGGCGCCATGCGCAGGCTTATCGAGCTGCTCCAGGAAATTGACTACGATATCTGCGTCCTTACCGGCGATTACCGCGGCGCGCTCTCCGGCTCGTTCAAGGAAACCCTGGAAGGTATTGCGCAGGTGCGCACGCAGCTTAAGGCACCGGTTTATGGCGTACTGGGCAACCACGACTCTATCCGGATGGTCCCCGGCCTGGAAGACATGGGAATACGCATGCTGCTCAACGAGTCCGTTATCATCCAGCACGGCGAGGGGCACTTCCATCTCGCGGGCATAGACGACGCCCACTACTTCCGGGCCGACAATATTGAACAGGCGAGCGCCGACGTTCCCCCCGATGAATGCTCGGTGCTGTTGTCACACACACCCGAAGTCTACCGTTCGGCCGCAGGTGCTGACTTCGACCTGATGCTGAGCGGACATACCCATGGCGGCCAGATCTGCCTGCCCGGCAGCATCCCCGTCACCATCGACGCCAGGCTACCCCGGTATATGGCATCAGGTTCCTGGACGTACGGCAATATGGCGGGCTACACGTCCACGGGCGTTGGATCATCCATTGTGCCGGTACGATTCAACTGCCCGCCGGAAATCACGCTGCACCATCTTCAGCCGGCATAACGAACCCGGCCGTCAATACGGTCGTTTGCGGATATGCAGCTTGTGAAACAGCGGTGACAACACCACATCGCCGACAAAAAAGAGCACGACGACAGCTGATATTTCTGTCACGTCCAGGTCCAGCATCCGCTGACAGGCCAGCGCCGGGAACAACGATTCAGGTATCTGGTCCAGGCCTGTCGCCCTGCCGCTGACCGGCACGTCAAACCTCCGTTTGATAAAACTGGAAAATAGGTCGCCGGCCATGGAGGTGGTTGCCACTACGACGCCAACGACCCACCCCAGCCCCATCAACCATGACCCCAGGGTGGTAAACACAACCGAGAACAGCAACCCGCGCAGGGTCTTCGAAGCCCCGAACAAGGGCCGCCCGTCAACAAAGCGGATGCCGGCATCCACCGGCCAGGCAAAACGCTTCCCCAGAATGTTTCGCGCGATGACCGGCGCACCATTGGCCAGAAACAACAGAACGAGCAATTCGAAAATCTGCATACCCACCCCAGCCCTTATTCTTTTGCATGGATCATACCCGGATTTGACGGTTGACCTGAATAAAACCTGTGACATGCGTTGCTATGGGTCCATGGATTCCGGCCTGCGCCGGAATGGCGGGGCTGAATGACGGTTACTGGCCGAACCCCGCCCGTGACAAATTCACCCTCCTTTCCTCTCCAGCACCAGCAACCGATAGGTCTTGTAACGCTCAAACACCGCCTGCGTTCGATGCCCGGAGAAATATTTGTACTTCTGTTTTTCAAGCTTCTTCCTGAACAATAGTCGAAATGCGCCGCGGATAACACGCCAACTGGCGGCGTAGTTCGTCGACAGGTAACGGTTGATCGTCTGCCCGGCCGGCAAGAGCTTGTGCGTCAGGGTTTCGTCCAGAAGCTTGATGTTCGGACTGACCTGCCGCGTGATATCCACATCACGCACCAGGCTGAAGGGGTACTTGTGCAGTTCAGTATAGAAGGCTTTCATCCTGTGCCCGCCGCCGAAGCTCCGATCGCCAGGGCCACCGTCACCGCTGTGCTCGGTCTGAAAGAAATCGCAGATCACTACCCGGCCACCGGGCCTGACAATGCGTTCCAGGATGGGGAACGAGGCTGACAGGGGGATGTACTGGAAGCTTTCGCTGAAGAGTGCAGCGTCGTAGCGGCCGGAATACTCATCCACGGGAAACGCTTCGAGGGTTTGTTCGAATAACGTTGCAGATTTACCTTCATATCCGGCAAGGCGCTTGCGCGCCTGTTCCGCAAGCTTCGGCGCCGGCACCAGGCCATCGGCGCAATAGCCGCGCGCCAGCAACTGTGTCAGCAGGTGGCCGGTGCCGCAGCCAATATCGATGACCCTGACTGATCCATCACCGGGCGGGGGCAGGGCGTCGAGGACCATATTCGTATAACGTTGCTGGGCCTCGCCCAGGTTGGAAAACGACAACGGCAGGTCGTCATCCCACAGGCCATAGTGCAGGTCGTCCACGCCCAGAAGCTGCTGCGCCAGCACCAGCCCCAGTTCACGACTGGACATCTTTTCGTTACCCACGCACCAACTCCGCTGTTCTGTTCTCAAACAATGCGCATTCTCACACAAGCCGGGCTTCGCGAAAACAGTATAAGCAATTGTTTTAT
Organism: uncultured Thiohalobacter sp.; assembly: GCA_964433205.1. Classification (GTDB taxonomy): domain Bacteria; phylum Pseudomonadota; class Gammaproteobacteria; order DSM-19610; family DSM-19610; genus Thiogranum. The sequence goes on from CAYSRA010000059.1 coordinate 4,051, forward strand.
ATTAATTTTAGCCAGCATGCTCGCTTGGCCGCCGAACGGGGTATAATGGCGCGCCCTTTTCCGGGCCCCGGCTCCTTGATGCGGGGAAATTCCCCTTATTTAACAAAGTAGTACGCATATGCCAGCACAGCCAGAGATTACTCCCCCGCCCCGCGACAAGGAACTGCGCTCGCGCGTCCGCCTGTTCGGCAATCTGCTCGGCGAAGTGCTGGCGACACAAGCCGGCCCGAACGTACTGGCTTCGGTCGAAACCCTGCGCAAGGGCTATATCCGCCTGCGCAAGGAAGACAACCCCACGCTGCGCGCGCGACTGGCCAGAAAAATCGATCAACTCGATCCCGAAACACTCAACCACGTGGTACGCGCCTTCAATCTTTATTTCAGCCTGGTCAACATCGCCGAGGAAGCCTTCCAGCACAAGGAGCGCCGCCGCCACGTGCGCCAGGGTGGCCCGCTGTGGCGCGGCTCGTTCGACCATACGTTGCGCGAGTTCAACAACCGCGGCATCAGTGACGAGGAACTGCAGTCGCTGCTCGATCGCACACTGTACCTGCCCGTGTTCACGGCCCACCCGACTGAATCCAAACGCCGTGCGGTGATGCACACGTTACGCGGCATCTTTCTGACCGCGGAAAAACTCGACGGGCCGCGCATGGGCAAGCTGGAGCGCGAGCAGGTTATCGATGATCTGCGCAACCAGATCCAGATACTGTGGAAGACCGACGAAGTGCGCGTTCACAAACCCACGGTCGAGGACGAAATCCGCAACGGCCTGTTCTATTTCCGCGAGTGCCTGTTCAATGCCGTGCCGCGCGTCTATCGTTATCTGGAACAGGCAATACAGCGTGTCTACGGCAAGAAAACCGAGGTCAGTCTTCCCAGCCTGCTGCAGTTCGGTTCGTGGATCGGCGGCGACCGCGACGGCAACCCGTTCGTCAAACCGTCCACCACGGAATACGCCCTGCGCCAGCATATGGCCGAAGTGCTGTGCGAGTACCTGCGCCGGGTGGAAGACCTGCGCAGCACGCTCACCCAATCCAGCCGCTTGGTGGAACTGAGCCCGGCGTTTACCGCGAGCATCGAGCGCGACCTGGAACGCTGGCCCGGTATTTCCGGCGAGCACCCGAACCGCTATTCGCACGAGCCGTACCGGCGCAAACTGTTCATTATCCATAACCGGCTGCACCACAACCTCGACCTCACCCGGGCCCGCATCGAAAACCCCGGCGCGGCCAATGAGGACGACTACCCGTGGCGCTACAGGGACGAGCGGGAGTTCCTCGCCGATCTGCGCCTGATATACGACTCGCTGGTGGCTCACGGCGATAAAAACATTGCCCGCGCGGACCTGCTGGACCTCATCCGGCTGGCGGAAACCTTCGGGTTCTTCCTGCTGCACCTCGACATCCGCCAGGAATCGACCCGCCACAGCGAAGCGGTGGCCGAACTGTGTGCGCAACTCGATGCCGGTGACGACTATGCATCAATGGATGAAGACGCCCGCATCAGGCTGTTGTGCAAGATGATCAGCGAGCCGGGTGTCGACATCGACCGCAGCCGCCTCAGCGAACCCACACAGGAAACCCTGCAGGTGCTGGACGTGATGGCCAATATGCGTGATGAAGTCAGCGCCAACGCCTTTGGCACCTATGTCATCTCCATGACCCATTGCGCCAGTCACGTGCTGGAAGTCATGTGGCTGGCATCACTGTGCGGGCTGGCCGGCAGACGCAATGGCAACTGGTTCTGTCATATCGAGATCAGCCCGTTGTTCGAAACCATCGAGGACCTGACCCACATCGAGGAGGTAATGACCCGCCTGCTCGACGAGCCGGTGTACGTCGAACTGCTCAGGGCGTCCGGCAACCGCCAGGAAATCATGCTCGGCTATTCTGACTCCTGCAAGGACGGCGGCATCCTCGCCTCCGGCTGGAGCCTGTACAAGGCGCAACAGAAAATCATCCGCATTGCCGACAGTCACGGCGTCGAGTGCCGACTGTTTCACGGGCGCGGCGGCACCCTCGGGCGCGGCGGCGGCCCGACTCACGACGCCATTCTGTCGCAGCCGGCCGGCACCGTGCACGGCCAGGTGAAGTTCACCGAACAGGGCGAAGTGCTGTCCTACAAGTACAGCAATGAAGAAACCGCGGTCTATGAACTTTCGATGGGCATTACCGGCCTGCTCAAGGCCAGTAAACACCTGGTACAACCGGAACCGGCAGACGACAGCGACTACGCCGATATCATGTCACAACTGGCACACCACGGCGAAGAGGCCTACCGCGACCTGATCGACCGCACCGAAGGGCTGCTGGACTATTTCTATGAATGTACGCCGGTATCGGAAATCGGCCTCCTCAACATTGGCTCACGGCCCAGCCACCGCAAGAAACTGGACCGTTCCAAGAGTTCCATCCGCGCCATCCCCTGGGTGTTCGGCTGGGCGCAGTCACGTCACACCCTGCCGGCCTGGTACGGGATCGGCAGCGCACTGCGCAATTTCGCCGATCAGGATGATGCCAATCTCGACAAGCTGCGCGCCCTGTACCGTGACTGGCCCTACTTCCGCGCCATGCTCAGCAACACCCAGATGTCGCTGGCCAAGGCGGAAATGGAAATCGCCCGCCAGTATGTCTCGCTCAGCGAACACCCGGAACAGGCGCAGGCGATTTACCGGCAGATTCGTGAGGAACACGACCGCACGCTGGAAATGGTGAAGAAGGTCTCCGGGATACAGGTGCTGCTGGAAGAAATCCCGGTGCTGGCACTGTCGCTGTCACGCCGCGACCCCTACCTGGATCCGCTCAACCATATCCAGGTCAAGCTGCTCGGCCGGGTACGGGACGACAACGCCGACGACAGCGAACGCGAGCGCTGGATGGAGCCGCTGCTGAGGTCCATCAACGCGATCGCCAGCGGCATGCGCAACACCGGCTAGGGCCGGCGACAGATTACTTGAACGACTCGGCTTCCATCGACAGGTAAACCTGCAAGGCATTGCGCCGGTTCGCCTCGCGGAACGCCGGCAGGTGTTCAAACTCGGACCAGTCGATGGTGTCGTAGACTTCTTCGAACGGGATCAATTCCTCGACTGCTGCACCCATTGATTTGCGCAGGTAGGCGAGATAGTGGCGCATGTCAGCGATTGCGCGGTTGGGATCGCGCGCCATCGCACCGTGCCCCGGAACCAGCGCCGCCAGTTTGCGCTGCTCCATGTGCTCCAGCACTTCCAGCCAGTGCCGCGAATTGGCATCGCCCATGAAGGGAATCCGGCCTTCGAAAATGATGTCACCGGAGAACAGCACCTTGTCCGGTTCCACAAACACCGTAAGGTCGCCGTCCGAGTGCGCAGCGCCCACCGGCACCACTGTCATTTTTACACCACCCAGCTCGAATATTTCCCGCCCTTCGATATAACGGTCCGGTTCAACCAGTCGGGTGTCATCGTTGACCCAGGGATCAAGTGACAGACGACGTTCTTCCAGTCGCTCGGCGGCATTTTCGGAACGCAGGTAATTTTCCGCCCCGGCCGGCGCCCAGATCTCCGCACCCTGCTCCTCGAACACCTGTAACCCGTAGATATGGTCGGCGTGGTAGTGCGTGGCAATCACCCGCACGATCGGCTTATCGCTGACCTCACGGATCAACCCCAACAGTTTCCAGGCCAGCGACGGCGTACCCAGACTGTCGATAATCACGATACCGTCATCGGTTATCACGACACCGGCATTGGAGATAAAGCCCTCGTTGTCCGTGGCGATGCCGGCCTTGCCCTGCACGAAGTACACATGCTCCGAGACCTTCCGTAGCTCCATATCGACCTGGCTGGGAGCGTATTTCATCGCCCCGGCCAGCGCTGATAAACTGAACAGCGCCAGTAGAACACCGGTCACATAACGCGCACCCGTCCGGGACAGCGACTTGCAAAAGGAAAGCTCAAGCATAGGAATACCCGTGTTCATCAACAACCTGCTTTAGACGCATCAAACCCAACGATTGTTCCCCCTTTTTTCCTTTTGCTTCAGGAACAGAATTTCCGCAGATAGTCCTGATAATTATCACGTTTTCGGTGAAGCGCCTCGTCTTCCTTCAACGTGTAGCCGCGGCGCAATTTCGCGCGCACCGCTTCCAGTTGTTTTTGCCTCTCCCAGCAGGACCGGGACGCTTCGGTGGATATTTTTCGCTCGACGTACGGCTTACGCCGTTGCGCAGCATCTTTTTTGCGGTAACGATCGAGCAGTGCCTGCTCACCCGGGCGCAACGGGGACCAGCCGCTCGGCCTGCCTTTGAGCACCATTGGCTTGTCTGTACTGTGGCAGCGAATCTGCTGGTAGCTGACATGACCATCCTCCCCCACACAACGATACACGGCAGCGTACGCAGCGGGAGCGAAAGATGCCACAACAGCAACAACGGCAACCATTAAAAAATGAGGAAAGATACGCATTGTTTCCTCCATGAAACAATTTCCCGAACAGCCTATCCAACCAGCCCCGGGAAAGCAAAAAGAAAAAAGGAAAAAAGGGGACGGAGGGATTAAAATTTAATCCCTCCGTCCCCTTTTTCGCCTTTTTCGCCTTTTTCGCCTTTTTCGCCTTTTTCGCCTTTTTCGCGCTTTGCGCGGAAGAAATCCTGTAGCAGGGCGGCGCCCTCTTCTGCCAGCACGCCGCCCTGGACTTCGATACGGTGATTCAGTCCCGATGTCTCGAAGGCGTGGGTGGTACTGTCGATGGCGCCTCGCTTGGGATCACTGGCGCCGAACACCAGGCGGCCTATGCGAGCGTGGATCATTGCGCCGGCACACATCAGACAGGGTTCCAGGGTAACGTACAGGGTCGCGTCGATCAGGCGGTAGTTACCGACCCGGGTCGCCGCGTCGCGCAACGCAACCACTTCGGCGTGGGCGGTGGGGTCGTTGGTGGAGATGGGTCGGTTCCAGCCTTCGCCGATAACGACGTCGTTCTGGACAATCAGCGCACCGACCGGCACTTCGTCCTGTTCGGCGGCCTGCTGCGCCAGTGTCAGTGCATATTGCATCCAGCGCAGGTCTGTTGGGTTATCCATATGCTGATCGGCGATGAACAACAGCGCGCTGCAACTCGTGCTATTTCCACTCGATTGTAAACGTCACGCAAAAACCCGCTTCAGAAGTGAGACATCCATGAGTCATAAGTCTCGATACCATAACCCAAAGCGCCAGGCCCGAAATTGCTACAAAAATATATAGTACGTTAATTCGCGACATAATAGCCAGATACATAAAAAGCAGAATACCTGTGGACTATTCGTGACTGAAAAAAAACTACCACGCGCCAGAAACAGCAACTCTGGTCCTTCCGGTCAGGCGTCAGCTGAATCAGCCAGTCCGCAATCGTTGTATTCTCATCGGAGAAAATCGGCTGGTAACGGCAGCAGACTCCGCGTCTAGACCACCACCGCGACCTCGACGTCACCTTCCTTGCGCACTACGTTGATGCTGACGTCGCGCTCGTAACGCGTAAGCACCAGATCCAGCACCGCGCTGCCCACCTGCAGGTTGGAGATGCGCAGTTGCTGCAGATAATCGGGCAGTTGCGGGTGGACGAACCTGAGTTGTGGCTTGTCCACACAGAACTCCAGCCCCAGGCAGGCCTGCAGCAGGTAGAACACCGAGGCGCTGGCCCAAGCCTGTGGCGCGCAGGCGACCGGGTAGCGCGTCGGACCCTGTCCGGGCAGGCGGGTGAAACCGCAGAACAGCTCCGGCAGGCGGTGCAGGTCCAGGGCGATGCTGGCGTTGAACAGCCCGGTCAGGATGTCCAACGCGGGCTCCTTGTAGCCCTGGCGCGCCAGCCCCATGGCGACCAGCGCGTTGTCGTGCGGCCAGATCGAGCCGTTGTGATAGGACATGGGATTGTAACGCGCCTCGTTCCTGGCCACGGTGCGCACCCCCCAGCCACTGAATCCGTTCGCATCCATCAGCACGCTGGCAACCCGGCGCGCGTACTCGGGCGCGGTGATGCCGCTCAACAGCACCTGGCCGGCGTTTGACGAACGCACTGCACACGGGCGCTTGTCACCGTCCAGGGCAATGGCATAGGTGCCAATCTCCTCGAGCCAGAACGCCTCGTTGAAACGCGCCTGCAACGCCTCGGCCTGTGCACGCAGGCGCTCGGCCCGGGCCCGCTCACCGAACAGTTGTGCCAGCTCCGCGGCGGCCAGGCGCGCCTCGTAGACATAGCCCTGCACCTCGCACAGCGCGATCGGGCCACGGGCCAGGCGCCCGTCGGCATGGTAGATGGAATCATCGGAGTCCTTCCAGCCCTGCTGCACCAACCCGTCGGGGCTGTGACGGCTGTACTCGACGAGGCCATCGCCGTCGACGTCGCCGTACTCGTCGATCCAGGCCAGCGCGCGTTCGATGTTGGGCCAGATCGACTCCAGGAAGGCGCGCTCGCCGGTGCGCCGGAAATAGGCGCCGGCGAGCATCACGAACAGGGGCGTGGCGTCGACACTGCCGTAGTAGCGCCGGAACGGGATCTCACCGAGGTTGGCCAGCTCACCGCGGCGCGCCTCGTGCAGGATCTTGCCCGGCTCGGCGTCGCTGTCGGGGTCGAGTCGGTCGGCCTGGGTAGCGGCCAGGAACGCCAGCACGCCACGCGCGAGCTGCGGCTGTACCCACAGGCACTCGAGCGCGGTGAGGATGCCGTCGCGCCCGAACGGCGCACTGAACCAGGGCACGCCAGCGTAGGGATAGGGGCCGTGCTCGGTGTGCGTGACCAGCATGTGCAGGTCCGAAACCGAACGGTTGATCCAGTCGTTGAACTGTTCATTGGAGCTGAACAGGTCGGCCATGCGTTCGCGCTCCTGCATCGCCTGCTCGTACCAGGCCTGCAGCGCGCGCTCGTAGCCGACGGGTTCGGGCGTGGGCGTCTCGTTGTGACATTCGATGGTGACATAGAGGTTCTCGACCTCGCCCGGGCGCAGGCGGAAAGCCAGAGAGGCGTGTGCGGCGTCGAGTCGCTCGGGCTTGCGCGAGAACTCGATGCGTGTGTGGCGGTCGATCTCGTCCAGGCCGCGGTAACCCAGTGTGACGGAGCGCGCGCCGATGCGCGGTTCCAGATCCCGGCCGCGGCGGAGACGGCGCAGCCCGCGCACCTCGAAGATGTCGGCGTAGTCAGCCTCGAAGCCGAACTGGAGCTCGATCTCGACCACCTCGTCGGCGTAGTTGAGCAGGCGCAGGTGCTCGTAGTGCGCGCCCTCGTAGAGCAGCGTGCCGCGAAACACATGCACACTGCCCTTGGCTACTGCCAGCTGCTCACCGCGGTAAAGATCCGGCGTCGTCAGGTCCACCACGAGCTGGCTGTTATCGTCCTTTACCGTGGAGTTGAGCAGCATCGGCCGGCGCTCGTTGATCAACAGGTCGTAGCGCGAGAGATGACGTGTGCCCTCGTGGTACAGGCCCTGCTCACCGACGCCGATGTGCTGGAAGTCACCATAGCGATCGTACACGGCGAAGGTCTCGCCATGCTTGAGTACGCGTGTGCGGTCGTCGGCACGCGAGGACGTCGACAGCACGTACCAGCGGTCGTCGACGCGCACCGCATCGTGTGCGAGCTCCTGGACCCGCGTCCCGGTCATACGGCCAGCGCCTGCCCGGCGCCCTGTGCAAGCGCGTCGTGGTAGACGCGCAGGTAGTCCTCGGCCATGCGCCGGGCCGAGAAACGGGCCTCGAACTCACGCCGGCAGGCAGCCCGATCGAGCTGCCCCACACGCCCCACCGCAGCCACTGCCTCATCAATGTCCTCGACGATGAACCCGGTCACGCCGTCGCGCATGATTTCGCGCACGGCACCGCCCGGGTACGCGATCACCGGCGTGCCACAGGCCAGCGCCTCGATCACCACCAGCCCGAACGGCTCCGGCCAGTCGATCGGGAACACCAGCGCATAGGCCCCGCCCAGGAAGGCATCCTTGTCCTGGTCGCTGATCTCGCCCACGTACTCGACCAGCGGGTGCGAGAGCAATGGCTCGACGCGGTCGTGGAAGTACGACTCGTCGGCCGGGTCGACCTTGGCCGCGATCTTCAGCGGCATGCCCGCGCGCACGGCGATCTCGATCGCCCGGTCGGGACGCTTCTCCGGTGACAGGCGCCCGAGGAAGGCGAGGTAGTCGCCCGGCTGCGGCTGGAAGTGGTAGAGCTCGGCCGGAATGCCGTTGTAGACCGTCGCACGCCAGTTGGCATCCTCGACCGGGGCACGCTGGCTGTCGGAGATCGACACCAGGGGCAGATCACGGAAGTGGCGCAGCACGCGCACGTAGTCCGGAAAATCCAGGCGCCCGTGCAGGGTAGTGACGTGGGGCACACCGATGCGCCGTGCCAGTGGGAAGTGCAGGTAGCCGACGTGGAAGTGGACCACGTCGAACTCACCGGCCAGGGCGGCGACCTGGTCGAGCAGGATCACGTGCGGCGCGAGCGGGTCGCGCACGTCCGGGTCCAGGCGCAGCCCGGTGTCGGTGACCGGCATCAGACGGGCGCGCGTGCGCGAATCGGCGGTGGCGAAAAGTGTTACGTCCTCCCCGAGCGCGACCAGCTCTTCGGCCAGGTAGGACACCACGCGCTCGGTGCCACCGTACAGGCGCGGGGGTACACTTTCATGCAGGGGGGCAACCTGTGCGATCCTCATGTCTCACCTCCTTCTGCCAGGGTTCATCCCGAACGAAGGCAACGCATTGGCGCCGTCCGCCCGCAGTGGCCGGACAGTGAGCAATGGGATCCACGGGCCGCCGCCGTCGCAGCGGCCGAATGCGTTGCCTGAGTGACAGATTGGGCCTCGAGCGGGCCAAGTCAAGACCGGCTGGCAAACAGAAAGTGAATTGACAGGGAAAGCTCAGCACTCACTGACGCCTGGGCTGCCCGAACCGATGAAACCCTGCTCAACCTGCTCCATGCCAGGCAGAGACTGGAATACCGCTTCAGTACGCCAGTGACAACCGCCGCCGGGTCCGACGCGCATCAATCAGGCAGCACCCAGTCCGATCGCGGGAAATGGCAGGTATAGCCAGCGGGGTTAACTAGCAGATAATCCTGATGCTCCGGCTCCGCCTGCCAGAAGTCGCCCGCCGGACTCACTTCTGTAACCACCGGCCCCGGCCACAGGCCGCTGGCATTCACATCTTCGGTGGTTTTCAGGGCAATCTCACGTTGCTCACCCGTGGTATAGAAAATTTCCGAACGATAGGATGGCCCACGGTCATTGCCCTGGCGATCCGGCGTGGTTGGATCGTGGATCTGAAAGAAGAAGGCCAGCAACTTGCGATAGTTGGTGACCTCATTATCGAATTCGATCTCGATAGCCTCTGCGTGGTTGCCGTGGTTGCGGTAGGTGGCGTTGGGCACACTGTCATCGCCGGTATAGCCCACGCACGTACGCAACACGCCGGGCTGCTTGCGAAACAGATCTTGCATGCCCCAGAAACAGCCACCGGCCAGGATCGCTTTTTCAGTTACCATGATCTTCTCCTGTCACCAATGGGATGTATTCTCCGTAACCCTCGGCTTCCATCTTTTCAAGCGGAATGAAACGCAACGCCGCCGAGTTGATGCAATAGCGCAAGCCACCACGATCCTGCGGACCATCGGGAAACACATGTCCCAAGTGACTGTCGCCGTGGGTGGAACGTACTTCGGTGCGAATCATGCTATGGCTGGTATCGCGCAGCTCGTTGATGAAGGCATCGTTCACCGGCCTGCTGAAACTTGGCCAGCCGCAACCCGCGTCGAATTTGTCTCGGGAGGCAAACAACGGCTCACCAGAGACCATATCGACGTAGATCCCCGGCTCCTCGTTGTGGAGGTACTCACCCGTGCCCGGTCGTTCAGTACCGTTTTCCTGCGTAACGCGGTATTGCTCGGTATTGAGCCGGGCAATGGCTGCCGGGTTTTTTCTGTATTTACTCATGGCAATGATGGTGCATTATCAAGTTGTGGCAGACGTAGCGCCCTGCGCCAGTTTGAGCCGCGTCCACAGATTGATGTTGGTAATGATTGCGGCAATTTCTGCTATGACTTTTTTCATCAAAAAAGACCGATCAATGACTCATGTAGCGACAGAAATACTGCAAGGTCGTAATTCGTCAATGCTTCACAATAAGCCAGCGCCACCTGCTCGACTTGTGTGAACAAACGGCTTTCTCGCCAGCTGTCTATCGACAGACGAATCTGCCGTATAGCCGACCGATTCTGCCATCTGCCTGGCAATATCATGAAACATGTCTTGATGCAAAATCCTGTGCCACGGGATGACGGGAAGTGGCCATAATACGTCATCCCGGCGAAGACCTGAAAAAAAGAGGTCAATTAAAAGTAGATAAGGGGCAGCATTCCCTGGACACGCGATCTCGCATCCATGGGGTTGACTAATGAATCAGGTCGCCTGTTTTTCGGCGGCGGCGATCCAGGTGGTGATGCAGATACGTCCACCGGGTTTCAGCGCCTTGTGGGCACAGGCCAGGCAGGTCTCCGGTGCCGGCATGAACATCAGTCCCCAGCGGATGGTCACTGCGTCGAACGAAGCCGGTGCAAGGTCCAGCATCGCGTCGTCGCCAGCCTTCGGCAGCCAGTGCCAAGTTATAGCGCTCGCGTTCTTTCAGTTCGGAATTGCCGGAATCACTCATGTCTTGCGAATAAAGAATGAATGGCCGTAGCTGGCCTGTTCAAGGGCAACCAGCCGGCCACCCGTTCGTCCGCAGATGTAATCGATATCGTTCAGGGCGCCCGGCTCTATCGTCACCACCTCCAGCACCTGACCGACAGCAAGGCGCTTGAGTGCCCGGCAGGTATTTACGATGGGTAAGGGGCAACCCATACGCCGGGCGTCGAGTGTCTGCGCCACCGCGTCTGCATAGCGTCGGTCGCTTGCCGTAATCTCCGGCACGCGGGGCAGGTAGCGGCCCTGCGCATGGCGTTGAAAGTCGGCATCCGCTTCATCCAGGGCCTTCAGGTTTACGGGTTTCAGCCTGGATATGATCCACCCATGCAGTGGCGTCTTGCCATAGATGTTGCACAGCGATGTGAGTGACTCGGGGTCGAAGACCTTCACCAGGGTCGGTTCGGTCAGTGAATCGACGTACACGATGCCGCAATAGTCTCGGGCATGCGATTTGCGCAGCTGATCGTTGAGTGAGCCGATAGAACGCGCAAGCGCCGCCCGGCCGAGCGTGCGCGTTGGCGGGAGTTCGCCGGAGCGGTACCAGTACCAGCCGGCATCGGCGTCCCGGTATACCTGTTGCCAGACCTGGTCGAGCCCGTCCCACATCAGGATACCCGCCAGGGAACCGGTTGCCCGTTCGATAAACGGGTGGCTGGCCGTGCCGGCGGGGCAATTCATGGCAGTCATGTTGTCATGCGTCCTCTTCAAAGCATGGAGTTGCGGTTCTGCTGCTGGGTCAGCAGGGCCTGAGGGGAATCTATGCTATTCTCTATGCTATGATAATATAGTGAATATGCATATTATTTATTCCTAAATAGAATATACAGGCGCCCGATGGACACGCTTGTATCGATGTCGCTGTTTCGACGGGTTGTGGAGACCGGCAGTTTCTCCGCGGTGGCCCGCGAAACCAGGTTTTCCCAGCCAACGGTCAGCAAGCATATTGCCGGCCTGGAAGAGCGCTTGGGCACACGACTGCTCAACCGCAGTACCAGGCAACTCAATTTTACCGACGCCGGCCGGGACTATTATGAACATTGTGTCCGTATCCTCGACGACCTGGCCGAAGCCGAGGCCAGTGTCGGTCGCGGCAAATCGCAACCAACGGGCACGCTGCGGATCAGCACGCCCATCGCATTTGGACGTTTGCAGATTCTTCCCCATCTCTGGGAGTTCCTGACCCGGTACCCTGAGCTGAAGATCGATTTGCTCATGGATGATCACAATATCGATCTTGTCAAGGAAGGGGTTGACGTTGTCATTCGTATGGGACCCCTAGCGAATTCGTCACTGATCGCGCAAAAGATCGGTGACTGTGCACGAGTCACGGTTGCAAGTACTGAATACCTGGCTACCCGGGGTGAACCGAAGAAACCGGCTGACCTGAAAGACCATGAATGTCTCGTGTTTACGCTGCTGGCGACAAAAAACGAATGGCATTTCACCAGCCCCAAAGGCCTGGTGAAGGCCCGCGTCAACGGTCGCTTCAGTACCAACAGCCCGGACGCTGTCCGCGAAGCGGTCCTGGCGGGCATGGGCATCGCCGTGACCCCATTGTGGCTGATAGAAGGTTGTATCGAGAAGGGGCAATTGAAACCTGTCCTGGATGGCTACACGCCGACCCCAATGGAAGTCCATGCCGCCTATCCGGACAGGCGTTACGTGCCGCGGAAAGTGCGGTATTTTATCGAGCATATTCGTGCCACACTCTGAATTACGGGTGGTAGCCGGACTCAGAATTCCCCGGGGAGCAGAAAGTGAACGGGCCTGAAGTGATGCC
>CAYSRA010000060.1:0-1484 GCA_964433205.1 uncultured Thiohalobacter sp.
AGCCAGGGGTGGCGCCCGGCCAGTGCATCGATATAGGCGGTCCAGTCGTCGGCCCTGTCCAGCTCCAGCAAGCCATCGCGGATCTCGCCCAGTACTTCCGGCAACAACTCCGCACACTGGAACTCAACCTGACGAAATACCTCAACCGCGTCACCTATCCTCCCTAACGCGCGCAGGCATCGCCCTTTCAACAGGGTGGCGCGCACACAGGCCGTATCTTCGACCAGCGCATCGTCCGCATAACCCTGGGCGCGGATGGTGTTGCCGCGTTTGAGTGCTGCCTCGCCCAGCGCACACAGGTACTGCGCGAGTCGACCACGCCAGACATCGTCCCGCGCTGCAAAAACGCGCGCCAGTTCGGCCGCCTTGCCCCACTCCTTTTCCTGCTGATAAAGGTTGATGAGGTGGGCGCGCGCATCGTCGTCGTAGCGACGCGCATCCAGCAGTTGCAGAAACAGCTTTTCGGCACGATCCAGCAAACCCGCCTTGAGGAAATCGCGCCCCAGTTCCAGTGTGGCCTGGGCGCGCAGCGTTTCGCTCAGGCCGGAACGGGCGATAATATTACGGTGTACGCGAATGGCGCGATCGACTTCGCCACGACGGCGGAACAGGCTGCCGAGCGCCAGGTGCAACTCGACGGTATCGGGGTCGACCTCCACCATCTGCACCAGCACTTCGGTGGCCTTGTCGGTTTGTTCGTTGAGCAGGTAGTTGAGCCCCTTGCCGTAGGCGGAGTTCAGCCTCGCCTTGGCGCGACGCTGCTGCTTGCGCTGGCTGTGCGTGGCAGCCCACCAGCCGGAAAACGCCGCAACCGGTAACAGCAACCAGAGCAGAAACTGCATCCTCAGCAGGCTCCTATTCCCGGGCCGATAATACGTCGGTGGAAGCCGTCGATTTCTCGACACGCTTCAACTGCCGGCGCAGGCGGAAAATCTGCTGTTTCTGGCGCAACAGGATACCCATGCTCACCAGCACCCCGATAACCGCCCCCGTCGCCAGCGAAGTCACCACGATCATCGACAACGGAATCTCGCGATAGCCGAAGTAGTAATTGAGCGTAACCGGCTCGGCATTCAGGACGGCAAAGGAAAGCCCCAGCACGATCAGTACGATGAGCAGCAGAATGTTGACCAGGCGCAGCATGACAGCCTCTTGAGACTTGCTTCGGAAGGTGTGGATTATCGACGCTTTACCGGTTGGCGGCAATCATTTCAATGGAGTCTGACCCCATTGGAATTCCGCAGCTCCGGGGAATAGCGCCAGTCACGGCGCTGCGCGCCATGCCTGGCGCACCCATAAAAAAAACGCCGGACAAGCCGGCGTTTGGTATTCAGTGCAAGTCGTCATTGCGAGCGAAGCGCGGCAATCTTTTCGATCTGGTGCCAGACTGTGGAAGATTGCTTCGCTTCGCTCGCAATGACGGTTTTCGCTCGCAATGACGGTTAGTTAGAACAGGCTGCCGCTGCTGGACGGTGACTGCTCAC
>CAYSRA010000060.1:1584-16477 GCA_964433205.1 uncultured Thiohalobacter sp.
CTCGCAATGACGGTTAGTTAGAACAGGCTGCCGCTGCTGGACGGTGACTGCTCACCTTCCGGTGCGGAGGGTGTATTCTCCGCCGGCTGATCCTGGCGGGCGTAGATATTCACCCGTTCGCGCAATTCCTTGCCCGGCTTGAAATGGGGGACGTACTTGGCGGCCAGTGCGACAGCTTCCCCGGTTTTGGGGTTGCGGCCCATCCGCGGCGGTCGATAGTGCAGCGAGAAGCTGCCGAAACCGCGGATTTCTATCCGGTTGCCGGTCGACAGGGACTGACTCATCTGCTCAATCAGACTTTTCACCGCCAGTTCGACATCCTTGTGATTCAGATGACTGTTCTTGGCTGCGAGCACTTCAATCAATTCAGACTTCGTCATATAGCTGTCCCCAATTCCGGCGGCCGGGGCCGAAATAGCCCCCCGCCCTGTACGTCCTAGTTTAGACCAAATTATTGATTAGTCGTTACTATTTCCCAGCTGTTCCTTCAGCACGTCGCCCAGCGTCGCCCCGACAGAACCGGTATTCCGCGAATAATCCTTGATCGCGGCGGCTTCCTCGTCATTGTCCTTGGCCTTGATGGACAGGGCAATGGTACGGGTCTTGCGGTCCACGCCAATGTACTTGGCTTCAATTTCCTGGCCGACCGTCAACACGGTGCGGGCATCCTCGACCCGGTCACGGGCCAGTTCGGAGGCACGCAGGGTGCCTTCGATGCCGTCGCCGAGGTCAACAATCGCCGCTTTGGCGTCGACTTCCTTAATAACGCCCTTAACAATGCTTCCTTTAGCGTTATCTGCTGAGAAATTGGAGAAAGGATCCTTCTCAAGCTGCTTGATACCCAAGGAGATTCGCTCGCGCTCGGCGTCGACCGACAATACCACGGCTTCCAGCTCCTCGCCTTTCTTGTAGTTGCGCACGGCTTCTTCACCGGGCTCGTTCCAGGAAATGTCGGAGAGATGGATCAGGCCGTCGATGCCACCGTCCAGGCCGATGAAGATACCGAAGTCGGTGATCGACTTGATGGTGCCCTTGACGTGATCGCCCTTGTTGTGGGTCGCGGAGAACTCGTCCCACGGATTGGAATGAACCTGCTTCATGCCCAGCGAGATGCGGCGACGCTCTTCGTCGATGTCCAGCACGATCACTTCCACTTCCTGACCGATGTGAACGACCTTGCCCGGGTTGACGTTCTTGTTGGTCCAGTCCATTTCGGAAACATGCACCAGACCTTCCACGCCGTCCTCGATTTCCACGAAGCAGCCGTAGTCGGCGATGTTGGTGACCTTGCCGAACAGACGCGTGTGCTCCGGATAGCGGCGTGCCAGATCCGCCCACGGATCCTGACCCAGTTGCTTCAGGCCCAGTGATACACGGTTGCGCTCGCGATCGAACTTGAGCACCTTGACTTCGATTTCCTCGCCAACCTCGACAATCTCGGAAGGATGCTTGACGCGCTTCCAGGCCATGTCGGTGATGTGCAGCAGGCCATCGATGCCGCCCAGGTCGACGAACGCACCGTAATCGGTGAGGTTCTTGACGATACCCTTGACGACGGCGCCTTCCTGCAGGCTTTCCAGCAGTTCTTCACGCTCGGCACTGTATTCGGTCTCGACCACGGCACGACGCGAAACCACCACATTGTTGCGGCGCTGGTCGAGCTTGATGACCTTGAATTCGAGTTCCTTGCCTTCCAGGTAGGTGGTGTCGCGTACCGGACGCACGTCGACCAGCGAACCCGGCAGGAACGCACGGATGTCTTCGATGTCGACGGTGAAACCACCCTTGACCTTGCCACTGATAACGCCCTTGACGATCTCGCCTTCCTCGAAGGCTTTTTCCAGGCGTTTCCAGACTTGTGCTCGCTTGGCCTTTTCGCGCGACAGGCGCGTGGCGCCAAAGCCGTCCTCGACGGCATCCAGAGAAACTTCAACGGCGTCGCCTACAGCGACTTCCAGTTCTCCCTGACTGTTCTTGAACTGTTCTATCGGGATAATGCCTTCAGACTTCAGGCCGGCGTTGACAATGACAGCATCGGGCTGAATATCAACCACGGTACCGGTGACAATAGTGCCCGGGCGCATTTCCTTGTTCGCCAGGCTCTCTTCAAACAGTTCAGCAAAACTTTCAGACATGAGTTAAAAATCCTTCCGCAGCGCAAATGCAGCGGCATTAAGTAAAATCCGCACGACCGGAAACGTCCCGGTTGACGGGTTGAGGTTGGACAAACCGGCAGCAAAATCTCGCTACCAGACCGCGTAACCCGGAATTATAACCTTATAGTCTTTGAATTTCACGGGTTTAGGCGTTTTTTTACCGTACCCAGAACCCGTGCGACCGTGGTGGGGATATCCAGCGAGGTGGTATCGATGATTTCCGCGTCTTCGGCAGGCTTGAGCGGTGCAACGGAACGCCCGGAATCACGTTCATCACGCGCCCGGATATCCGCCAGAATCGTATCGTATGGCGATTCTTTTCCTTTTTCTTTCAATTGGTTGTAGCGTCTTCTTGCACGCTCTTCTGCGCTGGCGGTAAGGAAAAACTTGGCGTCGGCGTCGGGAAAAACCACGGTGCCCATGTCGCGCCCGTCGGCGACCAGGCCGGGGGGCTGACGAAAGTTGCGCTGACGCTGCAACAGGGCCCTGCGCACCGCCGGCAGCGCCGCAACCTGCGAGGCACCGGCACCGGCGGCCTCGGTGCGGATCTCGTCTCCGACGCTTTCCCCGTCCAGCAGTACGGCGTCATTTTCACCATCGGCGGGAAAATGGATGTCGAGTTTGCCCGCCAGTTCCGCCAGCGCCGCCTCGTCATCCAGCGCAATGCCGCGCTGTCGCGCAGCGTAGGCGAGCACACGGTACAGCGCGCCGCTGTCCAGGAAGTGGAACCCCAGCTCACGAGCCACAGCGTGGCTGATGGTGCCCTTGCCGGAACCGCTGGGGCCATCGATAGTAATAACGGGGACTTTCGACGAAGGCTTGTCCGCAGACATCATTCCCCCTCCGCAGTGATTGACAGGCCGGCGTTCGAAGCCAGCCCGACAAAGTCCGGGAACGAAGTATTCACGTTGTCGCAATCGTCGATGGTGATATCACCCTGCGCGCACAGCGCCGCCATGGCAAACGACATGGCAATGCGGTGATCACCGCAACTGTCGACATGACCACCGCCAATGCCGCCGCCCTGGATGATGATGCCGTCCGCTGTCGCCTGCGCGTCCACACCCAGCGCCTGCAGCCCGTCGGCCATCACCTGGATACGGTCGCTCTCCTTCACGCGCAGTTCCTCTGCACCGGTCAGCACGGTGCGGCCTTCGGCGCACGCCGCCGCCACGAACAGGGCCGGGAATTCATCGATGGCCAGCGGCACCTGTTCGACCGGAATCTCGATGCCTTTGAGCGGCGCGTAGCGTGCGCGCAGATCCGCCACCGGTTCACCACCAACCTCGCGCGGGTTCAGCACCTCGATATCCGCGCCCATCAGGCGCAGGATCTCCAGCACGCCGGTGCGCGTCGGGTTGATACCGACATGTTCAATGAGCAGGTCCGAGCCGGGGGCGATGGATGCGCCGACCAGAAAGAAGGCGGCGGAAGAAATATCCGACGGCACATCGATACTGGTTGCAATCAGGCTGCCGCCGCCTTCGAGACAGGCGCGGCTGCCTTCGCGCACGACCGGGTAGCCCATGCCAGACAGCATGCGTTCGGTGTGGTCGCGAGTGGGGGCCGGTTCGGTCACGCAGGTGCGGCCCTCGGCGTACAGCCCGGCCAGCAACAGGCAGGATTTTACCTGCGCACTGGCGACCGGCATGGCGTAGTCGATGCCTTTCAGTGTCTGGCCACCACGGATACGCAACGGCGCGGTGCCCTTTTCGGTAGTTTCGATCACGGCGCCCATCTTCGCCAGCGGTTCGGTGACGCGGCGCATCGGCCGACTCATCAGCGAGTGGTCGCCGACCAGTTCCACGTCGAATGCCTGCCCGGCCAGCAGGCCGCAAAGCAGGCGCATGGAGGTACCCGAGTTGCCCAGGTCGAGCGCACCCTGCGGCGCTTTCAGCCCATGCATGCCGACGCCGTGCACCACCACCCGGCCATTGCGTGGACCGTCAATCTGCACGCCCATGGCGCGAAACGCTCTGAGCGTGGCGAGACTGTCCTCACCTTCCAGAAAGCCCTGGATTTCCGTCACACCGTCGGCGAGCGAGCCGAGCATGATGGAACGGTGCGAGATGGACTTGTCGCCCGGCACCCGCAACGTACCGCGCAGCGCACCACCGGGGGTTACATGAAATTGCAATGTCGAGGGGCCGGTCATGAGGGTCGGTCAGTCCTGTTGTGTGTCGGCCGGGTCGTCGAACGCATCGCGCGCCTGTTTGGCCTCGGTAAAGATACGCTGGAGCGTTTCGTCGTCGTGCTTGTCGATCGCGTCGCGCAGCACGCGCAGGTCCACCTCGAAACGATCCAGCGCGTGCAGCAGCGCCTCGCGGTTGGCGAGACAGATATCGCGCCACATGGTCGGATCGCTGGAGGCAATACGGGTGAAGTCGCGGAAGCCGCCGGCTGCGTATTCGAAGATCTCGCGCTGTTCGGCCATCCGCGCCAGGCTCTCCACCAGCGCAAAGGCCAGCATGTGCGGCAGGTGACTGGTTGCCGCCAGCACTTCATCGTGGTGTTCGACGCTCATGGTGTTGACCCGGGCACCGGCCGCTTCCCACATGGCACGTACTTTCGCGGTCGCCTCGGACGAAGTCTGCTCGACAGGTGTCAGGATCACGCGCCGACCCCGGTACAGATCGGCAAACGATGCCGCCACCCCGCTCTGCTCGGTGCCGGCGATCGGGTGGCCGGGGACAAACCACTCGGGTGTCCGGCCCACGGCGGCCGTCACGTCACGCACGACGCTGGCCTTGGCACTGCCACCGTCGGTGACGACTGCTTCGGGCGCCAGCGCGCCGGCGATGGATTCAAAGACCTTGCTCATCGCGCCCAGCGGCACGGAGACAAATACCATATCCGCCTCTTCGACCGCCTTCGCCGGGTCGGTGTCGTAGCGATCGATCACCCCGAGTTCGACGGCTTCCTGCAGGTGTTCCGCACGCCGGCTGGATCCGACGATCTCATCGACATAGCCGGCCTCACGCAACGCCCGCGCCAGCGACCCGCCGATCAGGCCCACACCGATGACACACAGCCGCCGGATCACGCCAGCACCCTGCCCAGCGCGTCCAGGCAGCGCCGGTTCTCGTCTTCCAGACCAACACTGATACGCAGGTAACCGGGCATGCCGTAGTTGTCCACCGGCCTGACGATCACGCCTTCGCGCAGCAGCGCCTCGTAGACTTCGGCCGGATCGCGACCGACGTCCACGGAAACGAAATTACCCACTGACGGGATATACGGCAGCGTAAGCTCATTCAAACCCGCGGTCAGTTGCGCCATGCCGGCATGGTTGACCTCGACAGTACGCGCCAGGTGCTCCGTGTCATCCAGCGCCGCACAGGCGGCCAGTTGCGCAAAGCTGTTGACGTTGAATGGCTGCCGCACCCGGTTCAGCACATCGGCCAGTTGCGGCTGACTGACACCGTAACCGATGCGCAGCGACGCCAGCCCGTAGGCCTTGGAGAAGGTACGCGTCACCAGCAGATTAGGGAATTCACCGAGCCATTGCGAACTGTCGGGGTAATCCGCTTCGTCCACGTATTCGAAATAGGCTTCGTCGATGACCACGATCACGTCCGGCGGCACCGACTCGACGAAGGCTCGCAACGCAGCGCGCGGCAGCCAGGTACCGGTCGGGTTGTTGGGGTTGGCGATGAACACCACACGCGTGTCGGCGTCGATCTGTTTACGCATGGCGTCGAGGTCGTGGCCGAACATGGGACCGCGGCTGCCGTTGTGCGCCGCGGCGACCCGCGAGCGCGCGCCAATGGCCTGGGTCACAATGGGGTACACCGCAAAGGCGTGGGCGGAAAATACCGCCGACGACTGCGGCGACAGGAAAGCGCGCGCCACCAGTTCGAGAACGTCGTTGGAACCGTTGCCCAGGGTGATCCAGTCGGGCGTCACACCGTGCCGTTCGGCCAGGCGCGCTTTCAGTTCAAAACCGTTGCCGTCAGGATAGCGCGCCAGGTCTTCGAAGCCGCCGCGCAGCGCATCGAGCACGGCTGGCGAAGGCCCCAATGGATTTTCATTGGAAGCCAGCTTGACGGCGTTGCTGATACCGTACTCGCGCTCCAGTTCACTGAGCGGCTTGCCGGGCGCATAGGGGCGCAGCGCCTGCACACCGGGGACTGCGGACTCAAGCATCGAAACGGCCATTTACAGTTCGCACTTGGGGTAGGAGCCCAGCACCTTGAGCATCGACGCGCGTGACTCCAGTTCGGCCAGCGCCGCGGCGACATTTTCGTCCTCGCGGTGACCGTCGACGTCGACAAAGAATACATAGTCCCACTTGCTCATACGCGACGGCCGCGATTCGATACGGGTCATGCTCACGCCGTGACGCGACACCGGCTCCAGCAGCGAATACAGGGCACCGGCCTCGTTGTGTACCGTAACCATCAGCGAGGTCTTGTCGTTGCCGCTGGGTCCCACCTCCTGGTCGCCGACCACCAGGAAGCGCGTAGTGTTACTGGGGTCGTCCTCGATGTTGGCGGCGAGAATATTCAGGCCGTAGGTTTCCGCGGCGGCGTCGCTGGCGATAGCGGCGATCTGTTTATCCTGCGCAGCCTGCCGCGCGGCCTCGGCATTGCTGCTGACCGCGACGCGCTCCACGCCGGGCAGGTTGGTATCCAGCCATTCGCGGCACTGCGCCAGCGCCTGCTGGTGGGCGCGCACCGAGGTTACGCCCGCCAGGCTGTCGCCGCGACCGAGCAACTGGTGGTGGATGCGCAACTCCACGTCGCCACAGATTTTCAGCGGCGAACGGATGAACATGTCGAGCGTATGGTTGATGGCACCTTCGGTGGAGTTCTCCACCGGCACCACGCCAAAGTCGGCGCTGCCCGCCTCCACCTCACGGAAGATTTCATCGATGGCCGACAGCGGCTTGAACTGCACCGAACGACCGAAGTGTTTCAGCGCCGCGGCCTGGGTGTAGGTGCCTTCCGGCCCCAGATAGGCCACCGTCAGTGGCTGCTCCAGCGCCAGGCAGGCGGACATGATTTCGCGGAACAGGCGCACGATCTCGTCGTCGGACAACGGTCCCTCATTACGCTCGCGCACCCGTCGCAGCACTTCCGCCTCGCGCTCGGGGCGATAGAACACCGTGTCCGCGTCTCCTGCGCGCTTGGCTTCCGCGACCTGCTGTGCGCAGCGGGCGCGCTCGTTCAGCAACGCCTGGATCTGCTCATCGAGCGCGTCGATGTGTTCGCGCAGCTGGTCGAGTGTCGCCTCCGTCATCGCGCGCGCCGCCGCCTAGAGGACCCGCACCGACAACACGCCTTCGGTGGTGGCGATCTTGTCGATACACTCCTCACAGATTTCGTTTTCCACGTCGACCAGCGTGTAGGCGAGGTCGCCGCGCGACTTGTTGATCATATCGATGATGTTCAGCCCGGCGTCGGCCAGCGCGGTGGAGATCTGACCCAGCATGTTGGGCACGTTGGCGTTCACCACCGCCAGGCGATAGTCGCCGCCGCGTTTCATATACAACTTGGGGAAGTTGACCGAGTTGCGCACGTTACCGTTTTCCAGGTAGTCACTGACCTGCTCGGCCACCATAATGGCACAGTTGTCCTCGGCTTCCTTCGTCGAGGCGCCGAGGTGAGGCAGCGTAATCACGCGCGGATGCGCTTTCAGCAGGTTGCTGGGGAAATCGCACACGTAGGCGTACACCTTGCCTTCGTCCAGCGCCTTCACTACCGCCTCGTCGTCGATGATACCGTTACGGGAGAAATTCAGCAGCACCACGTTGTCGCGCATCTGGCGCAGCCGCTCCTCGTTGATCATGTGACGGGTGGCGTCGACCAGCGGCACGTGGAAGGTCACGAAATCGCTGCGCGCCAGCAGGTCGTCGACACCCGCGGCCTGTTCCACGTCGGAGGACATCTGCCAGGCGCTCTGCACCGTGATGTCGGGGTCGTAGCCAATAACCTTCATACCCAGCGCGTGTGCGGCGTTGGCGACCTGCACACCGATAGCGCCGAGACCGATGACGCCCAGGGTGCGGCCCGGCAGTTCGAAACCGGCGAAATTTTTCTTGCCGGCTTCCACCTGCTTGCTGATCTCGCTGTCGTCTCCTTCGAGGCTGCGCGCGAACGACCAGCCCTGGCACAGGTTGCGCGCCGCGATCAGCATGCCGGCAATGACCAGTTCCTTGACCGCGTTGGCGTTGGCACCGGGCGCATTGAACACCGCTACACCGCGCTTGCTCATTTCGTCGACCGGGATGTTGTTGACGCCGGCACCGGCACGGCCGATGGCCTTCACCGATTCAGGGATATCCCAGTCGTGCATGTTGAACGAGCGCAACAGGATGGCGTCCGGGTGCTGGATTTCGGAGGCAACCTCGTACTTGTCGCGCGGCAAACGTTCCAGACCGGCAACGGAGATATTGTTCAGGGTAAGTATTTTGTACATAACGATACTGTTCCGAGTGAAGAAAGCTCTGATTGATCCGTCATTGCCAGTTTATCTGTCATTGCCAGTTTATCTGTCATTGCGAGCGCAGCGAAGCAATCTCTTTGGAGATCGCACCAAACGGCTGGAGATTGCCGCGCTGCGCTCGCAATGACGGTGCTTCAATTCAACCGGGCTCCTGAATCAGGCTCCTTAAAATTATTAACCGTGGCGCTTCTCGAAATCGCCCATGAAATCGATCAGCGCGGCGACGCCCTCTTCCGGCATCGCATTGTAGATACTGGCGCGCATGCCGCCGACCGAGCGATGACCCTTGAGGTTCACCAGGCCTGCGTCCTTCGCTTCTGCCAGGAAGGTCGCGTCCAGCTCCGGGTCGGCCAGCGTGAACGGCACGTTCATCCACGAGCGGCAGTTCGGGTCGACCGGGTTGGCGTAAAAGTCCGAATCGTCGATGGCCTTGTACAGCGCGCTGGCCTTGCGGTGGTTGATCATGGAGATCGCTTCCAGGCCGCCCTTGTCTTTCAGCCACTGGAACACAAGGCCGGCCAGGTACCAGCCGTAGGTGGGCGGCGTGTTGTACATGGAACCGCTCTTCGCGTGGATGGCATAGTCAAACATAACCGGCTGACCCTCGACTGGCTGGCCGATCAGGTCGTCGCGCACGATCACCACCGTCAGGCCGGCGGGGCCGATGTTCTTCTGGGCACCGGCATAGATCACACCGTAACGGCTGACGTCGATCGGCCGCGACAGGATGGTAGAGGACATATCCGCCACCAGCGGCACGTCACCGACATCGGGAATCCAGTGGAATTCCACGCCGCCGATGGTCTCGTTGGGCGTGTAGTGCACGTAAGCGGCGTCCTTGTCCAGCGACCAGCCGGACGGGTCCGGGATGGTGGTGAAGTTGTCGGCCTCGGCGCTGGCGGCAACGTTGACGTCGCAGTAACGCTTGCCCTCGGCGATGGCCTTCTTGCCCCAGGCGCCGGTCCAGATATAGTCCGCCTTGCCCTTGCCGCGCAGCAGGTTGATCGGCACCATCGCAAACTGGCTGGACGCCCCGCCCTGCAGGAACAGCACCTTGTAGTTGTCGGGAATCTTCATCAGTTCGCGCAGGTCGGCCTCGGCCTTCTCCGCAATAGACATGAACTCCTTGCCACGGTGACTCATCTCCATGACCGACATGTGACTGCCGTTCCAGTCGGTCATCTCATCGCGCGCGCGCTCCAGCACTTCGGCGGGCAACACCGCGGGGCCGGCACTGAAGTTATATACCTTCGACATATTCTCTGGACTCCTGGGTAATTCCGGTTTCTTCTTCCGTCATACCGGCGCAGGCCGGTATCCACAGCACCGGCAAGGCCGGTTAATCCGGGGTTTCATCGGTGTCTGTGTCAGCAACAGCGTCGCTGTCACCATTGCCATTGTCCTCATCACCGCCGACATCGGCGATCGGCGCGATGCCGACCAGCGTCTCGCCCTCGTGCAGCTTGATCAAACGCACGCCCTGCGTGTTGCGCCCCATCACCGACACTTCGGAGACACGCGTACGCACCAGCGTACCGCTATTGCTGATCAGCATGAACTCGTCGTCATCCTGTACCAGCACCGCACCGACCACTTCGCCGTTGCGCTCGGAACTCTGGATGGAAATCACACCCTGTCCGCCACGACCGTGCACCGGGTACTCGGATACCGGTGTGCGCTTGCCGTAACCGTGTTCGGTGGCGGTCAGCACCGTGCCTTCGCTGACGATGATCAACGCGATCACACGCTGGCCCGGGCCCAGCCGGATGCCGCGCACGCCGCAGGCGGTACGGCCCATCGGCCGCACGTCGGTTTCGTGGAAACGGATAACCTTGCCGATGTTGCTGAACAACATTACGTCCTTGGTGCCATCGGTCAGCGCCACGTTGATGAGGTAATCGTCGGGGCGCAGGTCCACCGCGATAATGCCATTACTGCGCGGCCGCGAGAAATCGGACAGCGGGGTCTTCTTCACCGTGCCGTGCGCGGTCGCCATGAACACGAACTGGTCTTCCGGGAACTCGCGGACCGGCAACACCGCGTTGATACGCTCGCCGGCTTCCAGCGGCAACAGGTTCACGATCGGCTTGCCGCGCGCGGTACGACCGGCCTGCGGCAACTGGTAAACCTTGAGCCAGTAGGCCTTGCCGCGGCTGCTGAAACACAAAATGGTGTCGTGGGTACTGGCAACGAACAGCTTGTCGATGAAGTCCTCTTCCTTGACCTTGGTCGCAGCCTTGCCGCGCCCGCCGCGCCGCTGCGCGCGGTAGTCGGACAACGGCTGGGACTTGGCGTAGCCCTGGTGCGACAGGGTGACCACCACGTCTTCCTCGGTAATCAGGTCTTCCAGTGTCAGGTCGAGGTGGTCGGTCAGGATCTCGGTGCGGCGCTCGTCGCCGTAGGTTTCCAGTATCGTTTCCAGCCCTCCGCGGCTCACCTGCATCAGGCGGTCCGGGTTGTTGAGGACGGCCAGCAGGCCGTCGTTGGGCGCGATGGGTTCCTTGTACTCGTCGACGATCTTGTCCTGCTCCAGGCCGGTAAGCTGGTGCAGACGCAGGTCGAGAATGGCCTGGGCCTGGGTTTCCGACAGCCGGTACACGTCGCCGTGAAAACCGAATTCCTCGTCCAGTCCGTCCGGCCGTGAGGACGCCGCTCCGGAGCGCGCCAGCAGATCGCCGACCATGCCCGGCGTCCACTCCCGGCGCACCAGTTCAGCACGCGCCTCGGCGCGGCTGCTGGATGACTTGATCAGCGCAATGACTTCGTCGATGTTGGCCAGCGCAACCGCCAGTCCTTCCAACACGTGCGCCCGTTCGCGCGCCTTGCGCAGTTCGAACACGGTACGGCGGGTAACCACATCGCGGCGGTGGCGGATGAAGGCTTCGAGGATCTGCTTGAGGTTCAGCAGCCGCGGCTGGCCGTCGACCAGCGCGACCATGTTGATGCCGAACACGCTCTGCATCTGTGTCTGCTGGTACAGGTTGTTGAGTATCACCTCGGCGACTTCGCCGCGCTTGAGCTCGATCACCATGCGCATGCCGTCCTTGTCGGACTCGTCGCGCAGGTTGGAAATGCCCTCGATCTTCTTGTCCTTGACCAGTTCGGCGATTTTCTCCAGCAGGCGTGCCTTGTTGACCTGGTAGGGCAACTCGGTGACGACGATAGACTCCTTCTTGCCCTCTTCGCCTTCGATATGACTGCGTGCACGGATATGCACGCGGCCACGGCCGGTGTGGTAGGCCTCGTGGATGCCGCGCACGCCGTTGATGATCGCCGCAGTCGGGAAGTCAGGCCCCGGAATGATTTCCATCAGGTCCTTGATATCCAGTTCCGGGTTGTCGATCAGCGCAATACAGGCATTGACGATTTCGGTGAGATTGTGCGGCGGAATATTGGTCGCCATACCCACGGCGATACCCGCCGACCCGTTGACCAGCAGGTTGGGGACGCGCGTCGGCAGCACTGACGGTTCGTGCTCGGATTCGTCATAGTTGGGGACGAAGTCGACGGTTTCCTTGTCGAGGTCGGCCAGCAGTTCGTGGGCGATTTTCGACATGCGCACTTCGGTGTAACGCATGGCGGCCGGCGAATCGCCGTCCACCGAGCCGAAGTTGCCCTGCCCGTCGATCAGCATGTAGCGCAGCGAGAACGGCTGCGCCATGCGCACGATGGTGTCGTAGACGGCCGTGTCACCGTGCGGGTGGTACTTACCGATGACGTCGCCAACCACGCGCGCCGATTTCTTGTAGGGTTTGTTCCAGTCGTTACCGAGCACGCTCATGGCGTACAGCACGCGGCGGTGCACCGGCTTCAGGCCGTCGCGCACATCCGGCAGCGCGCGCCCGACAATGACGCTCATGGCGTAGTCGAGATACGATTTGCGCATCTCGTCTTCCAGATTGACCGGAAGCACTTCTTTGGCGAATTCGGACATGAATCTCAACCCGGGACCCGGCCCAACCGCCGGTTCCTTTACTTATAGTGAATATGAGGCGATCTGAGACGCGTTGAAACGCCCAGAGCGGCTAAAAGAGTAATCCTACCATACCCTGCCCCACCACTGCATCAAGACAATTCGCGCTGAGAACGGCTCAGAGGGGGCCTGAGAGGCGGGCACTCAAATTTCCGTTTCTGCCATGAGGGAACGTATTTTGCCCGTATCGGGCTGTTCGACGATACCCCGTTCGGTAACGATGACATCGACCAGTTGCGCCGGCGTGACGTCGAATGCCGGATTCCAGGCACGTGCACCGGGGGCTGCTACCGGTTGGCCGCCGGCCTGCAGAACCTCCTCTTCAGCGCGCATCTCGATGGGGATATCGGCGCCGCTGGCGGTATCCATGTCGATAGTCGAGGATGGCGCCACCACCATGAACTTCACGCCGTGGTGGCGCGCCGCGACCGCCGCTGCATAGGTGCCGATTTTGTTGGCAACATCGCCGTTGGCGGCAATCCGGTCGGAACCGACGATCACCCACTGCACCCGCCCCTGCTGCATCAGCCAGGCGGCCGCGCCATCGACCAGCAGCGTGACCGGAATCCGGTCCTTGACCAGTTCCCAGGCGGTCAGCCGCGCACCCTGTAGCCAGGGTCGCGTTTCATCCGCATAGACGGCGTCGAGTTTGCCGGCCGACCAGGCGCTGCGTATCACCCCGAGCGCCGTGCCGTAGCCGCCGGTGGCCAGCGAGCCGGTATTACAGTGCGTCAACACGCCGCTACCGGACGCGATACAGGCCGCGCCGAGTTCACCCATGGCACGGTTGGCGGCGATGTCCTCGTCATGGATCTGCTTTGCTTCGGCCAGCAGTGCCGGCACCGGGTCACCCTGCAGCATGTCCGCGAGGCGCTGCATGCGCTCCACCGCCCACGCCAGATTTACCGCCGTGGGTCGCGCCTGGGCGAGTTGCTGCAAGTCGGCCGTAAACGCCTGCCGCCAGCCGGAGGGCGATTCCGCATAACGCGCGCGCGCCGCCAGCACCGCGCCATAGGCCGCGGTCACGCCGATAGCGGGGGCTCCGCGCACCACCATGTCGGTAATGGCCTGCGCCACATCACTGCAGCGTTCGAGCCGTAACCAGGTTTCCGTGTGCGGTAATACGCGCTGGTCAAGTAACTGCAATTGATCGTCCGCCCAGCGAACGGCGCGGATGGAGTCGTAATCTGGCATCTCGTTTCCTTATGAACTGAACCGGCTGCTGTAGGCGGAAGTACAGCAATTCTACAGGGTGCGGCGCTGCACTTGCATTCCCGAAGGATTAACACTTTACTTGTCGAACCATAACAAATCATAAGCGGCACCCCCTGTTGCCGGCGACGAGGAGCTTGTCATGGAATCGATAACCATTACTGACCTGGGCAATTCTGACCTGATCCAGACACTGGTGATTCCCTGGGCAATCCAGTTCGGCATCGCACTCGCCATCTTCATTATCGGCCGCTGGGTTGCCCAATGGCTGACCGGTGTCGTCAAAAAGCTGATGAAAAAATCCCGGCTGGACGACATGCTGATCAACTTCATCGGCAATCTGACCTATACCGTACTGCTGCTGGTGGTTGTCATGGCGGCACTCGACCACCTGGGCATCCAGACCACCTCCCTGCTCGCCGTGTTCGGTGCCGCCGGCCTGGCTGTTGGCCTGGCACTGAAAGACTCACTGGCAAACTTCTCCTCCGGTGTGATGATTATCCTGTTCCGTCCCTTCAAGGTCGGCGACTATATCGAGGCCGGCGGCGTCTCCGGCATGGTTGAGGAAGTCCGCATGTTTGCCACCATCCTGAGTACCGGCGACAACCGCGAGATCATCGTACCCAACGGCCAGATCTACGGCGGCACCATCACCAACTACTCGGCCAGGTCGACACGACGCATCGACCTGGTGTTCGGTATCGGTTACGACGACGACATCACCATAGCCAAACAGATCATCAACGACATCCTGAAAGCGGACGACCGCATCCTCCCCGACCCGGAACCCGCCGTCGCCATAGCGGAACTGGCCGACAGCAGTGTCAACTTCAACGTCCGTCCATGGGTCAACAGCGGCGACTACTGGGCAGTCCGCTCCGACCTGCTGGAAAAGGTCAAACTCTCCTTCGACGCCGAAGGCATCAGCATCCCCTACCCGCAGCAGGATATCCACTTGCACAAGGCAGACTGAACCCTTCAACAGTTCAACAGAGTTCAAAAGGGTCAGACTCGATTGATTCCCGGTGGATGATTTCGTCCCGGTCGGGCAGGGTTTTCCTTCGGCAACGGTTTGCCCGCTGCGCGGGTTCCCTGCGCTTCTCGG
>CAYSRA010000061.1:0-16266 GCA_964433205.1 uncultured Thiohalobacter sp.
GGTAGGATGGGTAGGTTACTAGGTTGGCTGGAACAAGGCACACTGGGCCGACCTCGCGCGTGTGGAGTGGGCCGTGCTCAATGCGTTTGATGCCGCCGATGCCGACAGGTCGACAGTGGGTGACATGCAGCACATTCCCCCGGAAGTCTGGCAGGACCTGCGTTTTGAATTGCACCCGTCCGTGAGCCTGCTGGAGGTAAGTCGTCATGCCTTTGAGGTGTGGGCCGCCCATCGTCAGAGGCAGACACTGCCCGACAGACAAACCCATGAAACTGTGCCGCTGCTGGTCTGGCGCAGTCCGGGCGGCCCTGCGGTAAAACCCCTCTCCATTGAAAGCCATACCCTGCTTGTAGCGCTGAGTGACAGGCAGTCATTCGCGCAAGCTTGCGAACGGTTTCTGGCATTTATGCCTCCTGGCGATATCGCGCAAGCCGCCGCTGGTAGCTTGCTGGAATTTCTGCAGAGTGGTTGCCTGTCAAAAATCAACCGTTCCGGTTGATGTGATTTAACCATATTTTCCAGACAGTCGAAAGGTTCGGGCGGGGAGTGCGGTTACGGGAAAGAAAAGGTGGCTATGGACTGACGGGACTGCGTAGAAAAAGTTTCCTTAAAGTTATACCGGATGAACCCGATACACTAAACGCGAAACCCGTCACGCCAGGGGTGTGATTGGTGTCGCGATCGAGGTTCTGTATAAGGGCAACCCTGATCGAAAGGTCAGGGGCGCAAAGTTACCGGTCTAAGAGGCATGAGCCTTATGACAGCGGGACTACCGGAATCCAGGTCTGACACTGTGTTGTGTCATAGCGTTGAGCATTCGCTTTAACGCCCCACCTGTTCCATGAAACCTCCATTTAAATTGATGGGTTAGCGTAACGCGATCACCACCGGCGGTAGCGCGTGACAAGTTGACTTCGGAGAGCTTATGGCTTTATGGAACCTGACAGACAAGACGATTCTGATTGTCGATGATTTTCCCGAAATGCGCTCCCTGATGCGCAGCATGGTCATTGCATTTGGTGCTCGACGTATTGAACTGGCCAGTAAAGGGGAAGAGGCCATTAATGCGATGGAGTCCGGACGATTTGACATCGTGCTCTGTGATTATAACCTGGGAGATGGCAAGGATGGCCAACAAGTGCTCGAAGAGGCAAAGCACAGGGACCTGCTTCCCGGCTCAACCGCATTTGTTATGGTGACAGCGGAAAGTACCTCGCAAATGGTGCTGGGTGCACTCGAATACCAGCCAGACGGCTATATCGCCAAACCTGTTACCAAAACAGTTCTGCAGGCGCGATTAAAAAAGTTACTGGAGAAGAAAGCCAGCCTGTCCGATGTCAACAGTGCTCTGGATGCAAAGCAGTATGGCAAGGTTATCGAGCGATGCGACCGGCATATTGCGGGTGGCAGCAAATACCGTCTCGAACTGCTAAGAATAAAGAGCGATGCACTCATTAAATCTGGATCGTATGAGCAGGCGATCACGTTGTGTGAAGCTATTATTGCGGAACGCGAACTGTCATGGGCGATGTTCGATCTGGGAAGGGCGCATTATCATCAGCAACGGTACTCCGAAGCGGCAGACATTATTTCATGTGTCATCGAATCCAACAGCTCATTTGTATCCGCCTATGACTGGCTCGCAAAAATACATGAGCAGTTGGGTGACCCTGTGCGTGCCCAGAGCACCCTCATGGCTGCTGTGGGAAAGTCCCCTAAATCCATTCTACGGCAGCGCGCGTTAGCGGATCTGGCGGACAGGAACAAGGATTACGAGGTTACGCAAAAAGCGCGCAGGACGGTAATCCGCGTTGGCAAGGGTTCTGTGTTAAGGCAACCCGGCGACTACACCGGGCTTGCAAGAGCACTTGTCAAGAACGGTTCTGCAAAAGATGCCCTGAAAATCGTCGAGTCGATAAAGTACGAATTTCGGGGTGACTCACGGGCGGAGCTGGAAGCCGCCGTCGCGACAAGCAATGTTTTTATTGCCCTGGGTCAGAAAGAAAAGAGCAAAGAGATGCTCGAAAAGGCTATTGATCTTGCATCAACGAACCATGACCTTGTTTCGGCGGACGTCGAGATCGATCTGGCGGAAGCCTGTCTGGCCCACGACAGAACAGACGACGCTCACCACCTGATTCGCAACGTTGTGAAAAATAATCACGATAATGAGGAGGTGCTGGAAAAAATCACCCGGATCTATCAGGACACGGGCGCGCAACAGGAAATTGAGGAGCTTATTGATAAAACACGAAAGGAGGTTGTGCTAATCAATAACAAGGGCGTCAAGCTCCTGAAAGAGGGAAAGATCGAGGAGTCAATCGAACTCTTTTCCAGGGCGGCCAGGGGGATGCCGCATAACCCGATTATAAACCTCAACGCGGCGCAATCTCTCGTCAGAATGATGAAAGAGTCACAGCCGACAAAATCGATGCTGGACGAAACCTTTACTTACATACGGGCAGTCGGTAACAGCGACATGCACCGGGATCGCCTGAACAGGCTGGTGTCTGCGTGCCGCGAGCTTTCCGCGTGCCTGTAGATATCGGTTGCTTTGAGGCGCGAAGGTCCCGAAACGGAGAGATTATGCCAACAGAAACACAGCAGCTCGACTTTACCAGTATCCTGGCTAATTCGGTTCACGATATGAAGAATTCGGTGAGTGTATTAGTCGGCGTGCTTGAAGACATTAACGTCCGGTGTGATAAAAATACCTGTCCCTCACAGGCGCTGTTTTCCCAACTCCGCTATGAGGGGAAGCGGCTAAACAACAATCTTGTACAGATGCTGATGCTGTACCGGATCAATAATGCCGAATACTCACTTAATATCGCGGAACACGATGTTTCTGAACTGCTTGAGGAATGCTACCTTGATAATGAAGGGATTATGCGCCTGAAGGGCATCGACTTCGAACTGGATTGTCTGGATGGCCTGACGGGTTTTTTCGATCTTGAACTTGTCACCGGAATGATCAACAGCGTGATCAATAACTCCTACAAATATGCAAAAGACAAGGTCCGGATTGGCGCACTGAGACAAGACGGATATCTCGCGCTGTTCGTTGAGGAAAGCGGGGACGGGTATCCGGAATTTATGTTGCATGGAAACGTGGGCGCCCCGCACAAGGTTAACTTCAAGACCGGTAGTACCGGGCTGGGGTTGTTGTTCGCTTCCACGATCGCCCGCATGCATACCCATCAGGGCAGGGCCGGCTTTATAACGACAACAAATGACGGGATTGACGGCGGCGGTCGGTTTACCCTCTATCTGCCCTAGGACAGTCCCTGTTAACAGGGGCGCTCAGCGTATCCCGCGCCCGGATATGCTCACGCAAGCGCCATACCAACTGGCCACATACCGGTCGTGGTTTTTCCGGTAGTTCCCGTGTACATGCGCCGAAATGGAAAAAACCGGTATAGTTCCTATTATTACCGGTAACAAGTCCTGGAATGAGAAGAGCGCTTTACCTTGGAAAACAAGCACGTAAGTGACCTGAACAAGCAGGCGCAGGAAACCGGCTCAGCCGGAAGCAGTGAAACCTGGTTTCGTGCCCTCGTCGAAACCGCCCGCGCCATTCCCTGGGAAGTGGATCTGTCCGCCTGGCGTTTTACCTATGTCGGTCCGCAGGCGGAAGAGATACTCGGCTATCCGCCGGAAGCCTGGTATGAAAAGGAATTCTGGCTGGACCATTTACATCCCGACGATCGCGAATGGGCGCAGCAATTTTGCAAGGCATCGACCAGCAGGCTGGAGGATCACGATTTTGAATACCGCATGATCGCAAACGATGGTCGCGTGGTGTGGATACGAGACAGTGTCAACGTGATCACGGACGCCGGCAACCCCACGCTGCTGCGTGGATTCATGTTCGATATCACGGCCAGAAAACAGAAGGAGGATGCGCTTGCGCTAAGCGAACAGCGGTTGATTGAGTCACAACGCATAGCGCGACTGGGCCACTGGAACTGGGACATTGTCGATGCGGAACTGTACTGGTCCGACGAACACTACCGGATTTGCGGGCTTGAACCAGGGCAGATAACGCCGAGCTACGAAGCATTTCTGGGCTTCATTCACCCCGATGACCGGGACGCATGGAAGGCCGCGGTCAACGAGGCCATGGGCCTGGATAACTACAACATGGATCACCGTATTGTGCGCCCGGACGGTGAAGTGCGATATGTCCACGGCCAGGGGAAGGTCCAGTACGGTGATACGGGCCAGCCCGTCCGTATGATGGGGACCCTGCAGGACATCACCGCACGCAAATATCTCGAGAATGCGCTCAACACCATCGCCAGCTTTTATCCCTCGACAAAACTCTCCGACTACTTTTGCGCCTGCGTGGAGAGTATCGCACGCATCTACAACACCAAATACGCCTTTATCGGCCTGTTTTCTGATGATTCGCGGAAAAAGATAATAACCCAGGCCGTATGGGCGGACGGTGAGTTCGTGGAAAATTTCGAATACGTGCTGGAAGGCACACCATGCGCCGATATCCTCGACTTGAAAAAGGAACTGGTTCCACGCGACGCCGCCAGACTCTACCCGGACGACCCCATGCTCGTGGAAATGAACGTGGAAAGTTACTTTGGCGCGCCGATGATTTCGGATTCCGGCAATACGCTGGGTCTGATGTCGGTTCTTGATACCCGGCCGATGGAAACCACCTCCTGGATGAAACCGGTGCTGGGCATTTTTGCCCAGCGTATTGCCTCGTACATTGACGGAAACCTTGCCGAGGAAAAAATCAAGGCTTCCGAAAACGAGTTGCGCGGCATTTTCAGGGACATGCAGGATACCTATTACCGTACCGATAATAGCGGAACGATAACGCGTGTATCCGAATCTGCGGAGAAACTCCTTGGCTATAACGTTGACGAGCTGCTGGGGATGAAAATGGGGGATCTCTATGTGGAGCCGGACAGGCGCGAGGCACTGGTTGATTTACTGAAGGCCGGAGGTGGCGCCGTGCAGAACTTTGATGCCCCGTTGAAGCGCAAGGATGGATCGATTGTCTGGGTTTCCACCAATGCGCATGTTTACAAGGACGAAAATGGCAACGTTCTTGGCATTGAGGGCGTAACCCGGGACATCAGCCAGCACCGGGAAGCCGAGTTGCAGATGCAGAAAATGTCCAGTGCGCTGGAGCAGTCTGCCGACATGGTATTGATTACGGACAGCAGCGGGATCGTGGAGTATGTCAACCCGGCTTTCGAAAAGATCACCGGTTACTCCTTTGACGAGGTTGTTGGCGGTTCGGCCAACCTCCTGAAATCGGGGAAGCAGAGCGCCGGGTTCTATAAAACCCTGTGGCAGACCATTCTTGCCGGCGAGGTATTCAAGGACATCGTAATTAACAAAAAGAAGAACGGTGATCTCTATTACGAGGAAAAGTCCATCACGCCAATCAAGAACGGCCAGGGACAGATAATCAATTTCGTTTCAACAGGGCGAGACATCACCCGACGTATGGAAAACGAAGAGCGACTGAGCTTCATGGCTCACCATGATGCCCTGACCGAGTTGCCAAACCGCATTCTGTTCATGGATCGCCTGAAGCAGGCTCTGGCGCATGCGCGGCGTTACTCCAGAAAAGTAGCTGTTTTATTTATCGATCTGGACCGGTTCAAAAACATCAACGACACGCTCGGTCACGATATCGGCGACAATATGCTGATGCAGCTGGCGGGCCGTCTGAGCAAGTGTCTACGCCAGGACGATACCGTTGCCCGCCTGGGCGGGGACGAATTTGCCGTATTACTCAACGATATTGACAGTGAGCAGGATGTTTCGAAGCTGGCCAAGCTGATTCTGCACGACCTGGAACAGCCTTTTGAAGCAGGGAAAAGGGAGCTGTTTATTACTGCAAGTATCGGTATCAGTCTGTTTCCAAATGACGGCGGGGAAGCGGTAACACTGCTGAAAAATTCTGATATGGCGATGTATAAAGCGAAAGACCTGGGTAAAAACAATTACCAGTTCTACTCTGCCGATATGGGTGCCAGGGCGCTTCAGCACCTGACCATGGAAAACAGTTTGCGCCGCGCACTGGAACGCGAAGAGTTCCTGCTTTTCTACCAGCCACAGGTCAACACCGAAACCGGCGAGGTTACCGGCGTGGAAGCACTGATCCGCTGGCAGCACCCGGAGCTCGGGCTGGTCCCGCCAAATGACTTCATCCCCTTGCTCGAGGAGACCGGCCTGATCATCCCGGTCGGTTACTGGGTTATCGTCACGGCCTGCCGTCAGCTGCAGGTCTGGCATGAGGCAGGGTTTCCCGAACTTGCCATGTCCGTAAATATTTCAGGAAGACAATTCCATGCCCGGGATTTTATCGACAACATCAAAAGCTTCATCCGGGAAAACAAGATGCCAGTCGGGATGATGGAGATGGAAATCACGGAAAGCATCCTGATGGAGAACCAGCAAAGCACGATTGCTGCACTCGACGCACTGGAAAAGATGGGTTTCAAGATCGCCATTGACGACTTCGGTACCGGCTATTCATCACTGAGCTATCTGCGCCGTTTCAGAGTGGATACCCTGAAAATCGACCGCTCCTTTGTGCGTGACGTAACAGACAATCCTGACGATGCCGCCATCACTTCGGCCATCGTTGCGATGGCGCAGAGCCTGAAGCTTAAAGTTGTCGCAGAAGGGGTGGAAACCCCGCAGCAACTGGCGTTTCTTCAGGCGCACAACTGCCAGTACGTACAGGGTTATTTATTCAGCCGGCCACTGCCTGCCGATGAATTGCTGGCATTTCTTGAATTACAGAAGAAAGAAGGCGGGGAAAAGCACCGCTATTGATCGCCGGCCGGGCTGGCGAATCTATTCCAACACCGTATTTTTATTGCGAAAAGGTATCACCTTGACCTTTGGCCTTGACCTTTTGTGACTTGATGCTATTCTACTATTCAATCGATTACTTGAATAGTGGATCTGAACGCCAATGCATCTGTTTCCAGGTTGAGGAGAAGGTTATGTCTATTTCAATTATTGTCGCCGGTCTTGTCACGGGTATGTTGCTGGGCGTTTTCGGCAGCGGCGGCTCGATTATCACTATGCCTGCATTGCTCTATTTACTCGACGTCGAACCCAAGGCGGCGATTGCGATGAGCCTTGGCATTGTAGCGGTTACTGCCACCATTACGGCCATGCAACACTGGCGGCATGGCAACGTTAATCTCAGAATCACGGCGATTTTTGGCCTGTTTGGCGTGGTCGGCACCTACTTTGGAGCGCTGATCGGCGTGGTGACCCCGGTGGTTATTCAACTCGGTGTTTTTGCGCTGGTGATGTATGCCGCAGCCTGGAAAATGCTTAAACCCCGGCCGCAACGTAGATCTGTCGGCGCAGCGGCGGTGACGGATTGTCCCGACGGCGACTGCGACGATCTCGCGTACGGTCATATTGCGGTGCACGGGATTGCCGTAGGCATATTGACCGGCGTGGTGGGTGTCGGCGGTGGCTTCCTGATTGTGCCTGCGCTGGTATTGTTGTCCGGTCTCTCCATGAAAAAAGCGGTGGGTACGTCACTAAGTATTGTCGCACTCAAGTCATTCGCAGGGTTTGCCGGTTATGCCGGGGCAGTGGCGGTTGACTACCCGATGATGGCTGTTTTCACAGCCATTGCGGTCGTCGGCAGCGTAGCTGGCAGCCAGTTGGGACATCGCATGCCCGCCGATTTGCTCAAACGTGGTTTTGGCGGTTTCCTCCTGCTGGTGGCCAGCTACATTCTGTTCAGGAGCG
Organism: uncultured Thiohalobacter sp.; assembly: GCA_964433205.1. Lineage (GTDB taxonomy): Bacteria > Pseudomonadota > Gammaproteobacteria > DSM-19610 > DSM-19610 > Thiogranum. Next base: position 7,762 of record CAYSRA010000061.1, read on the forward strand.
TGCTGTTCAATTAATCGCGCCAGCGAAAATCGACTACATTATTAGTTGTTACTGAAGCCTTGTTTCTGAACGGTGATGGAATGGTGGAATGCCAAAAGTGCTCACATTACTCGGCCGCGTTTTATGCTGGCTCGGATTCCATGACTTTCGTGTGATTGACAAGGCGTTTGAGTTTGGTAGGGAGGGCGGTATCGAAAAGGTCGAGTGCAGGCGTTGTGGCATAACCGTCACCCGCCACTCGTAGTCATTTTCTGTACTGCCGGTTTCCAGCCCGCGTTTCCCGGTGCTCCGGCATGTTATAGACCAGGTCTGTTCCATGGTGTGACGGGCCGGGTCGACTATGCGACACTCTGCCTGCGAACCTGTAGAGAAGATAGGGAGGGACCAAGTTGGGAACCAGTGGGATCAATGATGCGGTGTGGTTGCAGCACGCCTGGTTGAACCGGCTGCAATCGTTGCTGCTTCTGGCCGTTATGGCTGGTTTTCTCGCGCTGCTCGGCGGATTGCTATGGGGCAGGGAAGGGATTGTGATATTGCTCACGGTGGGCGTTATCGGTGTGTTGTTCAACCCCGTTGTTTCGCCGCGACTGGTTATGCGCCTCTATGGGGCGACACCGATCCGCCCGAACCAGGTTCCGGCACTGCATGTTGCGATATCGCGGTTGGCGGAGCGCGCCGGTCTGCCGGCAACACCGACCCTGTATTATGTTCCCAGCCAGATGCTCAACGCCTTTGCCGTAGGTAACGCGGAACGCTCGGCGGTCGCCGTCACCGACGGTCTGTTGCGCAGGCTTGAATTGCGCGAACTGGTCGGTGTGCTTGCGCACGAGATCAGCCATATACGTAATAACGATCTCTGGGTCATGGGGCTGGCGGACATGTTCAGTCAGACCACCAGTATGCTGTCGTTGCTGGGACAGTTTCTGCTGTTCCTGAATCTGCCCCTGATCCTGGTTTCGGCGGTGCCGGTCAACTGGTTTGCGGTCCTGCTGCTGATATTTGCCCCCAGCCTGAGTGCCTTGATGCAACTGGCCCTGTCCCGCACCCGCGAGTTCAGCGCCGATCTCAACGCAGCTCGCCTGACCGGTGATCCGGATGGCCTGGCCAGTGCGCTGGAAAAGATTGAGCAGCTCCAGGGCGGCTGGCTGGAACGGGTGCTCATGCCAGGCCGCCGGGTGCCGGTGCCGTCCATTTTGCGCACCCATCCGGAAACCCGCGAGCGCATTGCCCGGCTGATGGCGCTCAAGCCGGGATTGCCGGCGGAGAGCACTGCGCTGGAGATCGGGGAGGATAGTGATCGACTTTCTGCTTTTGGAGAACCGGTAGCGCGCGCCCCGCGCTGGCATATCAACGGACTCTGGTACTAGGGTGCCGGTGTTGTCTGTGTGCTGTTTCAGAAGTCACAGCTGTAACCCATGGCATCGAGCCCTTCGAGCAGATAGTCCGCCAGCTGCGGGTGAGCAATAAGATACTCGGCGGTGTTTTCGTTCCACTCGACACGGGCCTCCGCCAGGGCCATGTCCCACTCGGTGGCACCGAAGTCTCCTCGTCCGATCCACATCAGCGCGACTACCGCCTGCTGCTGGTCGGGCTCAAGGTCATCGACGGTGGCCTTGAACTCAAGAAAACTACTGTCATTGCTATGGTCTGCCAGCAGCTGTAGCGCCCAGTCCTCCGACGGACTGTCCTGTGTCTCCGGTATCACCACGTCTTCCTTGCTGTGAAAGACACGTGCTTTGGAAATCAGGAAACATACCGTGTCAGGATTGATGTTGAGCATGTCTACTCTCCTGGTGCGGCCGGCTGGTCAGGATGGTTACACCTTAAGCTTATAGTACCTGTAGCAGGCGGTGTTGACGTTGATGTGAGTCAAAGACAGCCCCTGCACCGGCGCTTAGGATATTATTATCGGGTGTGGGGGTAACCGGTCCGGAGACATCGGGAGCAAAGCTCCGGGACAGCGGGGTTCCGGCTTTAAGGTAAGGTCTGTCCAGGCTGCTATAGTCAATGTTATAGGCAGCTTGAAGGGTTCAGTAAGAATCAGCTATCTGGAATATCCTGATATTCTTATTAGCTGGTTCCGGTGCCCTGTCCGGCAGCGGCTTTTTCGCCCGTTGCATCACGAGACTCAAGGTGGGGGTGGTATCGAGTGACAGCGAGTATTACGGAGCAAGAAAAAGTTCTTTTGAAAACGCGCCTTGAACAGCGCCGTGCTGAATTGTTGTCATCAATACGCAGGCAACTCCTGGAGTCCGACAATCAAACCTATATTGACCTCGCCGGCAGGGTCCATGATAGCGCAGAAGAAGCTGTCGCCGACCTGCTGGCGGACATTGGCTTTGCCGGTATCGACCGAGAGGTCAGCGAAGTCGGCGATATTGAACAGGCACTGATACGACTCGCCACGGGTGTGTACGGTATCTGTATCGACTGTCAGGCAGATATCCCTTTCGAACGTCTATCCGCTTACCCGACGGCCAAGCGTTGCCTGGCTTGCCAGCAACGTTACGAATCGGGTAATACGGCGCCTTTGCGCCCCAGTCTATAACCGTGAGCCGCTATCCGGGAGATCACAGTATGCAGATACCCTTACAGATCACCTTCAAGGACATGGATCCGTCACCGTTTGTGGAAGCCAGGATCCGTGAGAAAGCACAGAAACTCGAACACTATCATGATCGCATCATGGCTTGTCGTGTTGTCGTGGAACCGTTGGGCCAACACCATCATCACGGTAACATCTACCAGGTCCGCATCGATATCACCGTACCGGGCGGAGAGATAGCAGTTACCCGCGACAGCGGTCTGAATCATGCGCACGAAGACATTTACGTTGCCATTCGCGATGCTTTCAAGGCCGCCCGCCGCCAACTGGAAGATCATCTGCGCCGCACCAGGCGGAAGGTCAAAAGGCACGAGACGCCACCCCACGGCCGCGTTATCGAATATTTCCCCGAGGACGGGTATGGCAAGATTCTGGCGCCGGACGGGCGCGAAATCTATTTCCATGAAAACAGCGTTCTGAACGGCGGCTTTCGGCAACTCGATGTTGGCAGCGAGGTACGCTTTGCGGAAGAGCAGGGTGAAATGGGTCCCCAGGCCAGTACCGTCCGACCGGTCGGCAAGCACCACATTCCCGGACCCTGAATGTCCGCAGCCGCTGGTTTTCAGCCGCGGGTGACAGGCCTGGCAATTACCGTTTGATGTGCTACATAGGTTGTAGGGGGCCAGATAGAGGGCAGGGTAATGACAACAGAAGCCGATCCCGTTGTAGAAAACTGGTACCAGCACCTCGACAAGGGCCAGAAGTTCCGCGTGGTCGCGCTGAGCGAAGATGACCGCAGTGTCGAGATTCAGTATTTTGATGGCGATGTGGAAGAGATCGCGCTGGATGACTGGTACGAACTCGAAATAGAGCCCGTCGAAGCGCCGGAGAACTGGACTGGTCCGATCGATGTTGGCGAAGTGGACGATCTCGTTACGCAGATCACCGACACCACAGCAGAGGACTGGGCTGCGCCGCAGCGTGAAATTCAGCCGGAACAGCCGGCGGCCGGCCGCGATGAACTGGTCGACGACTGGGGTGAAGGCCGCCCGGATGAAGAACCGGGGGAGGATGAGCCCTAGTCATGCCCTGAGCGGGCCGATGCGGGTACCACGACGTTCGGGCAGGCAGCGGCAATTTCCGCATACAACAGTGCGGCATCCCCACTGTAGCGCCGCGAAAAGTGAAAGGGGACCAGCTGCTCCACGCCGGCGGCCGCAGCGATCTCACCGCAGGCCCGGGTGGTCAGGTGACCCGTACGCTGTGCCTGTTGCGTGTCGGCCGCGGCGAAGGGCGCTTCACAAAAGAAGGTGTGGCTCCCTTGCGCGAGACACACCAGCCGGCGGCGGTTTTCCGGGGTATCGGCAAGGTCCGTGGCGTAGGCCAGTTTTTTGCCGGCCTTGATTACGGTGAGCTCATCGCCCAGTCGTCCTGCCTGTTCTGTCGTTCCATCGGGGAGCGCTATGGATGCCGATCGATCGCCTGCGAGAAGACAGCTTTTGAGTGTCCCGAGCCACGGGCCGGATGGCCAGTCGTGAGCTTCGAGGCGCTCCTTGCGAATACCGATCTGTACAGGCGGCTCAAAGGCAAAGGCCAGCACCGGGGTGCCATGGTCGAGGGTAACGGCGCGTATCCGGAACGCCGGTTCAACCAGCAACGTACCCTCGACGGCGGCATGTGCGGATTGTGGTTCAGGGTCCGCCTGCCCGGCTTGCAGGTGAAAGCGCAGCAGTTGCTGGCCGTGCAGTTCGGTCACTTCGAACTGCGGTCCGTGTTCACCGATGCGGTCCCAGTGCACACCATTGAGGAGGCCCTGGATATTGGCTGCCAGGCCGGGCGGCCCGTACAGCCGGCAGGGTGGGAAGTCGCCCATGCGCGAACGCAGCAGCCACAAAAATCCGCCGATATGATCGATATGTGCGTGACTGATGAAGACATCGGTCACCTGGTGTGCAATCCGCGCAGACAGGCGTTCCGGCATGCCCAGATCGAACAGCAGGCTGCGCCGTTGATGACGCAGCCGCAGATGCAGCAACGGATCCCCGCTCACGCCGTTGACCAGCACAGCGTCGGCGATGCCAATGCGTACCAGTGGTTTCGGCCCGCTCGGGGTTTCGGTTGTCTGATACGGTGCCATGTCCGGCGGCGGCAGGTAACCCAACGTCGCCGAGGCAAACGGCCTGGCGGTATTCAGGTAACCGTCGGCGCTGCGCAGGGCGTCGCGGACCAACAGCGCGCCTGCGCTTTCCTGCCAGTGCGGTGCTTTTATCCGCAGTATATCGCCCTCCAGCGCCAGTGCTTCGCCCATGGCAACCGTGCGTTCGCTGTCAAGCAAAGCGATTTGGCGGCCGCTCCAGGCCTTCGGGATACCGACTGGCGGCGGTGTGCCGATGAGTTGTATGCGGGCGAGGTCGATGGTGCGTTCTTCCGCGTCGCTCAGCCAGGCGTCCCACAAACGTGTACGTTCGCGTGCCCGCGCTCGCTTGCCGGGTCGGTGTGCCTCTGCTGCAGCGAGCACCCGAATTACTTCGGCCGGCAAAGCCCGCAGTTCGGCAGGCAGCGGCGGCGTCCCGCCCTCGCGCACCAGCGCCAGCACCAGGTCCGCCGCCGTCGCCGCCTTCAGGGCAAACAGAAGTTCGGCGGCTGCAACACCGCGAACCACACCCGGACCGTCCAGCAGCAAAGTGTCGGTCGTTACACGCTGCGCCAGGCGCCGCACGGCTTCCACCAACGGCAGACGGAAGCGGCCGGCATCCAGCGTGCACAGGGCTTCATGAGCGGAGAGTTGCCAGTTGCCGTCTTTCCAGTGACCGAGACAGGCTGCACCTGGTATACCGAAGCGGGGTGAGCCGGGATCGGCGCTGATACACCAGCAGCTGCGCCCCTGCGTACGCAGGGCTTGCGCCAGTCCGCTGGCGAACGTCGACTTGCCAATACCGGGCTGGCCGAAAAGCAGCACGCGGCGGTCGGTACTGAACGCGCGCGCTATGATCGCGGCGGGAGTGCAAGGGTCGACGCTGTATTCCCGACCGGGCTTTTCGTTCATCGGCATAACGTCAAGTATAGGAAAGCAGGAGGTGAGCACCATGATTCCGATTAGGGAATTACTCAGCCGCATCCGCCGGGACAAGGCGTTTGGCCAGGGCGAGTTTATTATCGGCTATTATGACAGAGTCGAGGACGCCATTATCCGCGTCCCGCTGCGGAAGACCCTTACCAGTCAGGCCAGGAGTCTCGATATCGTATGAGCATAACTACCCGCGATACCCATGAGAGGCATGCCGACGGGCTTCGTTACCGGGCCTACGGGCTGCACAATTTCCGCAAGATTCCCCAGCTTGACAGGCTCTCCGAAGCGCAGCGCTTTGATATCGAAGTGGTGGGGCGGGTACTTCCCTTCAAGGTCAATAACTTCGTAATCGAACACCTGATCGACTGGGATGCAGTGCCGGACGACCCGATGTTCGTATTGAGCTTCCCGCAGCGGGACATGCTGCTGCCACATCACTATGAAGAGATCGCGGACCTGCTGCGCAGGCGGGCCGATGCTGCAACGCTCAAAGCGGCGGCCGACCGTATCCGCCTTCAGCTCAACCCGCACCCGGCCGGCCAGCTCGAGCACAACGTCCCCCGTTGCCAGGATGAATCGCTGCCGGGGATGCAGCACAAGTATCAGCAGACAGTGTTGTTCTTTCCCGGTCAGGGGCAGACCTGTCATGCCTATTGTTCATTCTGCTTTCGCTGGCCGCAGTTTGTCGGCATGTCGGCGCTCAAGTTCGCGAGTCGGGAAGTGGAATTGCTGGTCGAATACGTCCGTAAACACCCCGAGGTGACCGACGTGCTGTTCACTGGCGGTGACCCGCTGATCATGTCGGCGAAGCATCTGGCAGCCTATGTGCTGCCACTGGTCGAAGCGGATTTACCCCATCTGCGGCGTATCCGGATTGGCACCAAGGCATTAAGCTACTGGCCGTACAGATTCCTGAACGACACCGACGCTGACGAGGTGCTTGCCCTGTTCCGGCGCGTGGTCCATGCCGGCAAGCACCTGGCAATCATGGCGCACTTCAATCATTGGCGCGAACTGCAACCCGAACCGGTACGGGCTGCGATCGCGCGCGTGCGTGAGACGGGTGCTGCGATCCGTACCCAATCCCCGCTATTGCGGCACATCAACGACGATCCCGCCGTATGGGCGCGGCTATGGGAAGAACAGGTGGATCTGGGGTGCATCCCGTACTACATGTTCGTGGCCCGCGACACCGGCGCGCAGCACTACTTCTCCGTGCCGCTGGTGCGTGCCTGGGAAATCTTCCGGGGTGCATACAAGCAGGTGAGCGGCCTGTGTCGTACCGCGCGCGGGCCCAGCATGTCCACCAGCCCGGGCAAGGTCCAGGTGCTGGGGGTGTCGGAAGTACGGGGCGAGAAAGTCATGGTACTGCGCTTCCTGCAGGGCCGGAACCCGGACTGGGTCGGGCGGCCGTTTTACGCCCGCTTTGATGCAAACGCCACATGGCTCAATGAACTCAGCCCCGCATTCGGGGATGCGCAGTTTTTTTTTGAGACCGATCTGGCCCGGTACTACCGGGAGAACCTGTGCGCGTCAACTGCCGGCAACCCGGACACCACCCCGTTTTGCCACGGCGTTAAAATAAACTGATCATCAAGATAGTCTATCGGGGCACACCCGTTAACACTGGGACACCTGCTACAGTGTCATGTTCAACCGGCGCGCAACATTTTATCGTTGACGGTGCTGGTTATCCCGGCGCTTTCAACTCATGCGCCATAGGTCCGGGTGTAATCATCGTTTTCTCGAACGGGCTTCGTTCGAACATGTAGACATTCGTTTATTATGGCTGTCGGTGGGTAACCGGCCATTTACCTGGTGCAGTCCCGGGAGAAGCCGTCATGAGTTGCGAACAGTAGCCAGATCAGTCTGTTGCGTCCAAACGTTGTTGCGCTATTGCGTATGAGTTTACATAGTCTGGTCCCCCTAGTACTATTTCCATAGAAATTGCTGGGCCTCTCTGAAGCGGGATGGTTCTGCGCCCGGGCAGTCGGGGGTGTGCATCGAACTCTTGGACAGGCTGAAAAAGGAATTCGCCTTAACTGAAGCAGGGATGAGAAGGTGATTTTTCTTGTCTCAATTGTGCGAAAACACATCGGCGATAACAAGGGAGATTGCCGCGAGTGTGCTGAATTCCGATGGCTCGCCCGACGCTATTTCCAGGCTTTTGCGGCACCTCGTTCTGGCTCTCGATGTCGACTGTGCCTGCTTCTTTCACCTGCCCCCGTTCAGTGGCTATCAGGCGTGGCAAGCTGCGTCCGCGGATACCGGCCACGCCGTTACCGAACCTTCCCGCCCATTGCTCGATGTCGTCGAGTCGATTGACTGGGATGCCGTCATATCGGGTGACGGTGACTTACAGTCGCACGGTGTCTCCAGCTTGCTGCTGATCCCCGTCGTTCACAACAATCACGGTATCGCGTGCCTGGGCGTTGAAGGCTCAACGGCAGACCGGACATGGCCTTGTGCAACAGTGAACCTGTTGGGCACGGCCGCACTTATGCTCGGAGAAGTTCTTGATCGCCGCAAGGTTGAAAATCAGCTGCGCGTCGCGTGCGACAGGTTTGATCTGAGCGGACGGTTGAGTGGCATCGGGATATGGGACTGGAACATTACCACGGGTGAACTGTACTGGTCAGACACCGTTGCTCCGCTGTTCGGTCTTTCCCCGGATACGCGTCCGAGCTACGAGCAGTTTCTGGAAACAGTGCATCCCGAAGACCGGGATGGTCTGCAGGATGCTGTTTGCCGGTCAGTTGACGGGAATCTGCCCTACCGCTACGAACACCGCATTGTATGGCCCACTGGTGAAATACGCTGGATGCTTGAAAAAGGGGCTCTTCCCCTGATCGGGTGGGTAAACATCATCTGACTATGCCCTCTGGGTAAA
>CAYSRA010000062.1:0-15472 GCA_964433205.1 uncultured Thiohalobacter sp.
CGTGGACGGCGGGCCGTTGTGTCCTTGGCCCGTCTCGGCTACCGGTTCCGTCTGTGTCCCGCTGCCCGTGTCCGGGTAGGTGGCACCAATACCCTGCGCAGTGCTCGTAACGCCGGTGATTTTCTGGACGCTGCCGGGCAGGCGCTGGGCCATGATATTGAGATCATTTCCGGTCTTGAAGAAGCACGGCTGATTTATCTCGGTGTCGCTCACAGCGTGGCCGATCGCGGCCGTCGCCTGGTGATGGATATCGGGGGTGGAAGCACCGAACTGATTATCGGCAAGGGTTTCGAAACACAGGACATGGAAAGCCTGTACATGGGCTGCGTCAGTATGACTCGCGACTTTTTCGGCGATGGTTCGATCACCCGAAAACAGCTGCGCAAGGCCGGTCTGGCGGCGCGACTGGAGCTGGAGCCGCACACCGCAAGGTTCAGGGCACGTGGCTGGAATCAGGCCATCGGCGCGTCCGGTACGATCTGCTGCGCGAGCGCAGCTATCTGAAGGCCGCGTCATTCGATTTGTCGTTTGAATAAAACCCGCGGCGGTTCAGGTTTCGGCCAGTTTCTCCGGCAGGACATGCTGGGCAGAGAAGGCGGTCTCGCCTTCCGCCGGTTTGGCCTTGCAGTACTGGCCATCGCTTTGCAGCAGCCAGGCCTGGGTGTTGTCCTGCAGATAGTATTCGAGTTCACGGATCAGGCGGTCGCGCAGGCGCTTGCCGCTGACGGGGAAGGCGGTTTCGACCCGGCGGAAGAAGTTTCGCTCCATCCAGTCGGCGCTGGCGCAGAATACTTCCGGGTTTGCATTGTTGTGGAAATAGAAGGCCCGGGTATGTTCCAGGAACCGGCCGACCACCGAACGTACCCGGATATTTTCCGAAATATCCGCGATGCCGGGGCGCAGGCAACAAATGCCCCGCACGATCAGATCGATCTCGACACCATCCATTGCGGCACGGTACAGGGCCTGGATCGCTTGCGGTTCGGTCAGTGAATTCACCTTGATGATGATGCGCGCGGGCAGGCCTTGCCGGGCGTTGTCCGCTTCGCGCGCGATTTTTCCGAGCAGAGCGGTTCGCGGGTGGTAGTTGCCGGTGCCGATATGCACGAAACTGCGTAGACCCCGGCCATTGCGGCGTACGACCAGGATCATTTTGGTATGGGTCTTGAACCCAACCACGCCATAGACGACGTGAGCCGCCACCGCCTGCAGGCGGTTGGCGAGGGCGATATTTTCGGCCTCGTCGAAACGCGCGCAGTTCCATCACCACGGTAACCTCCTTGCCGGCCTGGGCGGCCTTTACCAGCGGTTTGACCACCCGGTGGATAGCCTTGAGTGATTCCTGTGGGGAGGTGTTGTCCGGCCCGCTCTGTACCGCACCCAGTTCGGCCTTCTGTTTGAGTCCGGCAACGCGGATTTCAAAGAACTCGTCAAGATTGGTACTGGAAATGCACAGGTCGGGCTGCTTCAGGTCAGGTGTTTCCATCGGCCGGCAGTTTATGACCGCACTGTTTCAGCTGTACGACAGCGTAGGGACGTTTGCGATGCCTGTTCCTGTGAGCAGCGGGCCGGGTATCGGGTCCGGGGCGCCGGTTGTGGCACAATACGGCTCGTGAATGCTGAACATGAATTGATTGGCGAACGGGTGCGCATCCTGTACCGGCAGTCGCGGTTGCTGCTTCTGATTATCCTGCTGCATCTGATGTAGGGCCTGGGGCTCGCCATTGTGCGTCGCTGTCCGGGCTGACCGGTGTCCGGTTGCAGCAGCGCGGGGGCCTCGGTATCGCATTGCGTTACGAGAGTCTGGCAGACGGTGCTTTCCGTCAGGACAGCGCCAATCTGACGTTGCCGCTGTAAGCAGAAGTGACCAAGAGACGGTACACTGCAAAGCATCGGGATCTCTCATTTACTTACCTTGCAAATTCGTAAGAACAATCAGCGGTCCAAGCGAGTTATTATTTGCCCATGCGCATTCTCTTGATTGAAGACGACCGCAATGCCGCGAACTATCTGGTGAAGGGCCTCACTGAAAGCGGTCACGTCGTTGATCACGCCGCTGACGGTGAAGATGGCCTGCACCTGGCATTAACCGGAGAATATGATGTTCTGGTGATAGACCGTATGTTGCCCCGGCGCGACGGACTTTCCATTATCCGTTTGTTGCGCATGGACAATAACAGGACGCCAGTGCTGGTATTGAGCGCGCTGGGTGAAGTCGACGACAGAGTTGAAGGTTTGCGGGCAGGGGGTGATGACTATCTTGTCAAGCCTTACGCCTTTGTCGAGTTGCTGGCCAGACTCGATGCCCTGGTGCGGCGTGGTGGTGACAACGAGAGTTTGACGCGGCTCAGTATTGCTGACCTGGAACTGGATTTACTGAAACACAAGGTGATGCGCGCCGGTCAGGTGATACGACTGCAACCCCGGGAATTGCGTCTGCTGGAGTTTTTTATGCGCCACGCCGGCCAGGTCATCACACGCACCATGCTGCTGGAACAGGTCTGGGATTTTCAGTTCGACCCGCAGACCAGTGTGATCGATACCCAGGTCAGCCGATTACGTGCAAAAATCGACAAGGGTTTCGAGCGCCCGTTACTGCACACCATTCGTGGCGTAGGCTACAAGCTTGATGAATCTCCGTAGGCTGTTACATACCACTGCGATCCGGCTGGCGCTGCGCTACGCGCTGTTTTACGCTCTGCTAATCACGCTGGGCCTTGGTGTGCTCTACTGGGCGACCAGCCACTATGTGGATGCCCAGATGGCAGCGGGTCTGGAGCAGGAATTAACACGCCTTGTTCAGATTGATCGCCAGTATGGGCGTAACCGTCTGATTGCCATTATTGGCGTCGAGCAACAGACCGCCAGTGGCGACAATCGGCGCTACTATCTATTGCAATCTTCCGGTGGGCAAAGACAGGCTGGCAACCTGATTGACTGGCCGCCCGGTTTTGTGGCGGATAATTATGTTCGAAATGTCTGGATCGAGGATGAACTGATCCCCGAGCAGTTGCCGGACAAAGACGGTTTCTGGCCCATGATAGCAACCACGCTGGATGACGGCAGCCGTCTGCTGGTCGCGCAAAGCGTGCGTCAGGCCGAGGACTTGCAGGAGTTTATTCTCGGCACCATGGCTATCATTCTGGCCGTTTCCGTCGGCTTGGCCCTGACCATGGGCTGGCTGCTGGGTCGCACGCTATTACAGCGTATCGATGCAATTAATACTACCGCGCAGCAAGTGACCGAAGGCGAGTTGTCAAGGCGTGTTTCGCTGAGTGGACAGGACGACGAGTTCGATGAGCTCGCCGGCCATCTTAATACCATGTTGGCACGCAACGAAAAGCTGATCACCGGTATGCGTCAGGTCACCGATAATGTCGCCCACGACTTGCGTCGGCCGCTGGCGAGAGTGCGTAACCGCATCGAAGTCACACTGATGGAAAAGCGCGACTCGAAAGAATACCGCTCAGCTCTGGAAGAAACCCTGGAGGATGCCAACGAGTTGATGAAAACCTTCAGCGCGCTACTGGAAATTGCCCAGGCGGAGGCGGGTAGCTTCCGGGGTGAGTGGGAAGAGGTTGACCTGTCGGCCATGCTGGAAGAACTGGGCGGACTCTATCTCGACGAAGCTGAAGTCCGGCACAAACAGTTCGAGTTACAGATTGAACCCTGTCTGAAGATTACGGGGAACCGACACCTGCTGGCCCAGGCTATCAGCAATTTGCTCGACAACGCCTTCAAGTACACACCCGACGACAGCACCATCAGGCTGCAGGCTGCCATGCAGGCCGGCCGTTTGTCGCTGACTGTCAGCGACAACGGCCCGGGTATTGCCGTCGACCGGCACGATAAAGTTTTCGAACGCTTCGTAAGACTGGAACCGGATCGCAGCACGGCGGGCAATGGCCTGGGCCTGAGCCTGGTGAAAGCGGTAGCTGATTTGCACAAGGCGGAACTGACACTGGAGGATAACCGGCCGGGACTGCGTGTTGTACTGCAGTTTAATCCTTGATGCGAGCGAGCAACTTGTATAGCAGCGGCATCACAATCACCACCAGCGGAATCTGCACCAGTAAACCCGAGATGATAGCGACGGCCAGAGGCTGCTGCATGGCTGAACCCTGACCAAGCGCCAGCGCCAGCGGCAGCAACGCGAGGATAGCCGCCAGCGTGGTCATGGCGATGGGCCGCATGCGGTTGCTGCCCGCCTGAATCAGTGCAGCCACTTTTGCTGAATCAGCGCGCAGCAGTTCGTGGTATTCGGAGAAGTAGAAAATCGACACTTCGGTGACAATACCCACGATCATGGTCATGCCCATCATGGCGGTGATATTCAATTCGATGCCGGTCAGCCACAGCCCGGTAAATACGGCGGCCATGGCCAGCAACGGCGACGTCATAATGGCAATGGCAGCGGCAAACTGTTCGTAAAGAAACAGCAGCAACAGGAACACCAGCGCAAGCGCCGCGACAAACACCGCCATCAGCCCGCGAAACGCGATCTGCTGCTGCTTGTACAGGCCACCGAGTTCGTAATACATGTTGGGCGGCAACAGCCCCGATTGCGCCAGTGTGCTTTTAACATCACGAATGGTTGAACCCAGATCGCGCCCGCTGATACGACCAGTCACTGCGACCATGCGTTTCAGGTTATCGCGCGCGATCTGTGCCTGCCCGGTTTCCACCGACACCCGGGCGATGCGCTTGAGCGGGAAGCGGTGCCCGTCCGGGGCGCGCAGCCAGATTTTATCAATGGCTACCGTTCGGTTGCGCGCCGAGGGTGGCACCCAGACACGCACGCCGATCAGCTTGATGTCCTTTTGCACCTGGGTCGTCACCAGCCCGGTGAACCAGGCATCGAGTTGCTGTGTGACCCGATCAGGGTCGATGCCTTCCAGGGCGGCCTTGTCGCGGTCGACGATGATGTTGATCGCATCGCCCGCCAGCACAATACCGTCCTTGACGTCGACAACCCCCTTTATCTTGCCAATGGCGGCAGCGACCCTGGGCGCGACTGACATCAGTTCATCGAGCTTGTCGCCATAGAGCTTGATCTCAATTGGTTGCGGGACAGCCGTCAGGTCGCCGATCAGGTCTTCCATCAGCAGGGCCATTTCCACTTCCAGACCCGGCACCTTGCTCTCGATCTGCCCGCGGATGGTGTCCATGACCTGGTCGATGGGCGGCCGGGGCAAGGGTTTGAGGCGCACAAAGAAGTCCCCCTCATTGGCCTCGGTGAGACTCCCGCCGAGCTGGGCGCCGGTGCGGCGCGAGTAGGTTTCCACGGCCGGGTTGGCGCGGAGAATCGCTTCCACCTGTCGTAGCAGCCGGTCGGTTTCCGTGAGTGATGTCCCTGCCGGAGAACGGTAATCCAGAATAAAACCGCCTTCATCCATGTGCGGCATAAAACCGGAACCGACTTGCTTGTAGGCGATCGTGCCGACCAGCAGCAGCGGTACGATACCGAGCATAATCAGCCAGGGTGTTTTTATCAGCCGCTGCATCAGTCGCCGGTAGCCCTGTAACAGGCGCTGGAACAGCACACCCACATCTTCTTTTTCGGCATCCTTGCTGCTCAGCAAGTGCTCAGCCAGCAACGGCACTGCCAGCCAGGCCAGCAGAAATGAGATAAACAGACTGCTGGCCATGGTCAGCGACAAGGCCTTGAAGAAGGCGCCGGTAACGCCACTGAGAAATGCCAGCGGTGCAAAGATCACGATGGTCGCCGCCGACGATCCGACCAGTGGCGGGGTGAACTCGATCGCGGCCTCGCGAATGGTCAGGGCGATATCCTGGCTGCGCTCGCGCAAGCGGCGGATAATATGCTCGATCATCACGATGGCGTCGTCGACAATCAGGCCCACGGCAGCCGCCATGCCACCCAGTGTCATAATGTTGAAGCTCATGTGCAGTACGTTGAGCAGCAGGATCGTACTTGCCAGCACGGCAGGCACAATCAGGATGGCCACCAGGGTGATTTTCACGCTGCGCAGGAACACCAGTAGCACAACCGCGGCCAGCCCTACGCCGATGGCGATTGCATCGCGGACACTTTTGGCGGATTCGCTGATCAACTGACTCTGGTCGTACCAGTTGGCAATGTTGACGCCTTTGGGCAGCTTGTCGTGGTAGCTGTCGAGACGTTGTTTGACGCCATCCACAATCTTCACCGTGTTGCCGCCGGGCTGCTGGTAGACCTGCACCAGCACCGCGTCGTGGCCGTCGGCGGTGACCCGCAGCCACTGCGGCGCTGTGGTGGGGTAGACACGGGCGATGTCTTCCAGTCGCACCAGGCCATCCGAACCGCTGCGCAGGACCGTTTCCTCAATGGTTTTCAGGGAACGAATCCGGGTGTCGGACAGCAGCAGATAGAGTTTGTAGTGATCTTCCAGGCGTCCCACTGCCTGCAGTACGTTGCTGGCGGATACCGCAGTGGCGACATCGCTGAAGGTCAAGCCGTAAGCGGCCAGCTTTTCGGGATCAATCTCGACCCGGTACTCGGCCTGCTTTCCGCCCATGACCACCACCTTGGCCACGCCGTGAATGGACGACAGCAGCGGCACCAGCTGGTACTGAGCCAGATCACGCAGTTGCACCAGCGACTGGCTGTCCGAGGTCAGACTGTAAGCCGCCACCGGGAATACGGTCGGGTCCATGCGCCGTACACTGAAGCGGGTGCCGGCCGGCAGTTCCGGCAATACCTGGTTGATGGCGGATTCCACCTGCAGCATGGCGGCCACCATGTCGTCGCCCCAGCCGAAATTGATCGACAGCTCGGCGCTGCCACGGCTGGTGGTGGAGCGCAGGCTGGCCACGCCCGGTACCGAACGCACCGCTTGTTCGACCTTGCGGGTGACGCCGATAACCATCTGATCGGCAGGGCGGTCGCCGGCTTCCAGCGACACCACCACACGCGGGAAATCCACGTGCGGGAACAGGGCGACAGGCAACTTAAAACCGGCCGCGATGCCGGCCAGTGCCAGGATAGCCACCAGGAATAGAATCGAGCGGCGGTGCGCCGCCGCCCAGTGGGCGATATCCATCAGGGCGTTTCCCTGACAGCCATACCGTCGCTCAACTCATAATTGCCGGATACCACCACGGCATCGCCGGCCTTCAGGTTGCCGGTTACCTCGATCAGGTCACCGCTATCCACGCCGGTCTTGACCGCCACGCGCCGGGCCTTGTCCGCATCGACGATATACACATACGCCTGGCTGCTATCCCACAGCACCGCGCTGCGCGGCACGACCAGTGCGTGGCGGGACGCCAGCTGAATCCGGCCGAGAATCCGGCTGCCCAGGACCAGGTGGTCAATCTGCGCTTCGGGGATCGGCGCCAGCACTTCCACCAGGTGGGTGGCCGGGTCGATCATCGCGTGCACTTCCCGGACCGTGGTGGCAATAGCGACATCGGGGACAAATACAGAGGTGATGGTCACAGGTGTACCGGCCTGCACGTTTGCCAGGTCTTCAGGCTCAACGCCGAGACGCGCGATCAAGCGTTGCTCTGCAGCGATCAGCATGGCCGTGGCGTTTGCCTGTACGCGTTGCCCCTGGGACACATCGAGACGGGTGATGATGCCGTCCATGGGCGCGCGCAGGGTTTCTTTCTCGACTCCCTGTCCACGTTGTTGCAAAGCCTTCAACGTTGCCCTGGCGTCCTGGAGGTTCTTTTTTGACGCATCGACCTGGGCCTTGGTCGCCAGTTGTTCACCCAGCAGGCGTCGTTGCCGTTCCAGTTCCCTCCGCGCATAGTCAACGGCGCTTTGTGCCTGCAGGTACTGCATGTGCGCATCCGGCGAGGTGATCACCTCAAGTAGCTGATCACCGCTTTTGACGCGCTGGCCGAGACGCACCCAGACACGGTTGATCAGCCCGGCGTGGGGCAGGGACAAGCTCAGCACCTGGTCGGGATCAGGGTCCAGTACGCCGAATGCCGTCAGTGTTTCGGTCACTTCCTGCGCAGCGACCGTGGCGGTCCTGACCAGTACGCTGGATTCGCCTGCGTGCACTGGCTGTGTGCCGCCAATGCCCAGGGCAAGGGGTAATAAAAAGCTGGCGAGACGCCTCGCGGAGTGTGTTGTCATGGTGTTGCATCCGTCATTGCGGGTGTCATCGGCAGCGGTTCATCAGGGTAGCCGGGCAAGGCCAGCAAGGCCTCCAGCGCAATACGGTTTTCCCACGCGGCCTGTGCCAGGCTGATCTGCTCCAGCCGCTTGTTGACCCAGGTGGACTCCATGTTCAGGAAAGTCAGCGCCCCGATGTCGCCGCGGCTATAAGCACGGCGCGCGCGCTCGACCAGCGTTTTGAGCCGCGGCAGGTAGGTCTGCAGGTTGTCCTGCTGCTCACGCAGAATCGTCTGCAGGGCCAGTAGCCGGTCGACGTCGACCTGAGTCTGCGCCAGCCGGGCCCGGTATTCCTCGTGCAGTTGCTCGCGGGTGGCGCGTTCGATAGCGATGTTGCCGCGGTTGCCGCTGAACAATGGCAGGGTGAGGTTGATACTCAGGCCAGTCGTACGCACGTTACCGGTATCGCGTAAACGATTGATGCCGATTCCCAATGACGGGAACTGCGCAAGAACCGACGCTCTGACGCGCGCCTCCTGGCTCTCGTAGCCGGCTTTCAGTGCCAGCAGATCCGGGCGCAACTCAGGGAGTCGGGCAAGGTGGTCGTTTACCATGTCCGAAGACAGGGGTTCCGCCATGGGTAGAGGCGGCATCGTAATCAACACACGCGGATCCAGGCCTAATAACAGGTTAAGGTCATGACGCGTTTGATTGTGAGCCTGTTCAAGATGATTGATCTGGCTGAGCGTGTCGACCAGTGCAGTTAGATCGGTGCCGTTGACGTCGAGCGTGATATCGCCTTCCTGCAACGCCTGTGCAGACCGCCGGTAACGTTCCAGGTACAGGGCACGCATGTTTTCCAGCAGCGTAAGACGCTCGGTCTCAAGCTGCAGTCGTACCGACATGGAGCGGGCCTGTTGAATAACCTGCCACTCCTGCCATAGCAGGTCGAGGCGTACCTTGTCCTGTCCCTTGCGTGCTGCATCGAGACGTGCCTGTCGGGTGATCAGGGGAATGATGTCGTAACCCAGCCCGAGGGACCATGCATCGACCAGACCGGAAGTGCTGCCGGTGGGCTTGTCCAGCCCGGCACTGATCCGGGGGTCCGGCAACAGACCCGCGGCAAACGCCTGTGCACCGGCAACCTGCCATTGCGCCCGTTGTTTTCTAAGCTCGGGGTTGTTGATGACTGCGAGAATGCCGATCTCGGTGAGATCCAGACCGTCAGTCAGGTTGATCTCATAACTGCCAGTGGTTCCGTCCTGAAATGTCCCCACTTGCACGTGCAAGCTGTCCGGTTGCGCCAGGAGCGGAGACCGGTCACCGATAGGCCGTGGCTGATAGGTGGCACAACCACTCAGCACGACAAGCGTACCCACGGTGGCAAGAGATATGCGCCATGAGCGCGGTCGAGCAGAGAGACTATTCATACCATGCCGGATCCTCAGGGAAGTTCAATTGTCTGGCCTTTGCGCCACGACTGGCGTTGAAGACATTCTATTATGGTCTGGCTCGCGAACTGTTGTCCTGAACCTTACCGAACCGTAAGTACAACAAGCTGAATCTCTCCACGGCTGAAAAACGGGCTCCCCGTAAGGCTTTTACCAACCACGGGTTCGACAAACGCCGAGAGTCGCGTCTTTTCTATCAGTCCGGCCGATCGCAGCGAGGCAATAACAGCGTCACGGGCCGCATCAAGATCGGGGGCGACTGTGCGCAGGATACCCCAACGGACACCATCGAAGGCTTTCGCAACGGCCACGAAAACCTTGCCTTGTGGCGTGGTATACGGCGTATCCCAGAGTTTTACGGCGACAACCCGTCTACCTTGCCTGGTGTGCACCGCCTTCTCGAAGGCGAGGTTATCGATCCGGCCGTTCCAGAAGGCAGGCGACAAAGGTGCATGTTCATCATTATGGTCCCGTTGCATCAGATCAACCAGTCTGCGAAGACTGGGTGGCTCCGGGCGCTGCCAGCCTGATTCAAGGAACGTGTGTGAGATAGCGGTCTCGTCACGGACAATTATTAAAAGACTCAGCGGGAGTTGCTGCTGACCAAACGCGGTTTCAGTGTAGGCTGGCGCGTGTGTTTTGAGAAACTGAACCGGGTCACCCGTAATCTGTTGTATTGCTACCGGCGCGGGTGTTGCGAAACGCGGCTGGTGCAGGGCAGCAAACCCCGCGTAAACACCGACGGCAACGACAATCAGCCCGTAAGATGCCTGTTTGGACGCAGGTCTGACGGCCCTGTCCATCGGAATCTTGCCGAGGCTTGCCAGCCATTCGTTGAGACTGATACCGATAATCAGCCACAGTGCGCCGACCAGGTAACCGCTCCATACATCACTCAAATAGTGTGCGCCGAGGATGAGCCGACTAAGACCGATAAGCAGGACCAGAACCAGTGTGGCAAAGAGCCAGTTGACCCGCTGCCGCCAGGTGTCGGAGTCGCGGATCAGCAGGTACCCCAGAAAGCCGTAAAACGCCACCGCAATGGTGGCATGGCCGCTTGGAAAGGAATACGAATGTTCAATCAGAACCGCCTCTATCGGGCGTGGTCGGTGAAAGGCGAGCTTGCCCAGCGTTGTGAATACTATGCTGCCGGATACCGAGGTCAACAAGCCTGCCATAAGCCAGGGCCGTTGTGTTAGCCAGAGGACAGTTGCAGTGACCAGGGTGAAAGGGACGATAACCTGCCACATACCCAGTTCCGTAATCCAGATAAAAACCTGCACCACATCGGCTGTTCGCAGCGTCGCGATCACCTGTGCCAGGCTATGATCAACGGCGACAATGGGATCCCTGGACAGCAGATCTTCCACGATGCCGCCAAACAGGGCCAGCACATACAGGAAGGCAAGACCGGAAAGCGTCAGCGGCAACCCGCTAAAGTGTTGCCGGTCCAGACGTGCTGCCAGAAAGGTAAACAGCCGGGGGTAGCGGTCAACCAGCCGGACAACTTCCGGGTTGGTGGCGACAGCGGTTCTGATCGAGTGCCAGACAGACATTGCAAAACGCAGCCACTGTTGTCCGTAGCGGGAGATGATGCGCTTGAACCACAACAGCAGCAGAGATATAACGAGGATGGCTGCCAGCAACAGGCCCGCGCGCGACAACCAGAGTTGTGCGAGATTGATCGAGCGTGCAAACAGATAGCCCGCACCCACCCATTCCAGTCCCCAGCCGATAGCGCCCAGTACGTTCCAGAATATGAACGTACGGCGACGCATGTCGACGGTGCCGGCCACGAACGGAATCAGTTCCTTGATGGTGGGTACAAAGCGGCCCAGGAAAACACTTCTCGCACCATGGGCATCAAAGAACCGTCGGGCATGATCAAAAGAATCCTGCCTGAGGAACCACACCCCCGTTCTTGTCCACCGCTGACCGTAATGCTGGCCCAGCCAGAAATTCAGGTTGTCACCGAGTATGGCCCCGGCTGCAGCAAACCAGACCAGGTCGCCGAAATCGAGATGACCACCAGCTGCAAAGACCCCGAGCAACAGAATCAGGGTGGAGCCCGGCAGCAGCAGTCCCACAATGAAGGTGGTTTCCAGGAACGCTGCAAAAAAGGCCACCCAGTACCCGAGGTAGCGAAAATGTTCCACTGATGGCAGCAATACCTGGTTGAGCTGTTCAAGCAGGGTCAAGTCGATTTCCTTGTTCCGTGTAACAACTTCCACAGTTCGCTGACCAGCAACACTGGCAGCGCGACGGCGAAAATCAGCCCCCAGTCCGCCCAGCCCAGCGGCGTAGTGTGCAGGACGCCCTGCAGGACTGGCACATACACCGCGCAAATCTGCAGGCCTATGGTCACCGCCCAGGCCAGCAGCACCCAGGGGTTGGAGAGGAAACCCGCCACTGACAGCGGCTCCCGCAGGGCGCGGTAGTTGAACACGTTCATCTTCTCCAGCACGATGATACCGGTGAAGGCAACGGTCTGCGCAAGCAGGATTTCTGCCTCGGTGCCATCCTGAATGTAGTGGTGGAACAGCCACAGGGTTGCGAGGCCGATGTAACCGCCCAGCAAGGCGATCATGAGGATGCCGCCGTGGTCGAGGATGGGCGCGTGGGCGGCACGCGGCGGACACCGCATGATGTCCTTCTCTGCCGGCTCCACCCCCAGGGCCACGGCGGTCATGCCGTCGGTGACCAGGTTCATCCACAGAATCTGCACCGGCAGCAGGATGAGCGGCCCGCCGAGCAGGATGTTGACCAGGATGGCCAGCACCTCGCCGGTGTTGGAGGAGAGCAGGTAGCGGACGAACTTCTGGATGTTGTCGTATTGCCGGCGGCCTTCCTCCACTGCCCCGATAATGGAGGCAAAGTTGTCATCGGTGAGGATCATGTCCGCCGCGCCCCTGGCCACGTCAGTACCGCGCTGGCCCATGGCGATGCCGATGTCGGCCTTCTTCAACGCCGGTGCGTCGTTGACACCATCGCCGGTCATGCCCACCACGTGCTCGAGGCTCTGCAGCAGGGTGACGATGCGCAGCTTGTTCTCGGGTGTGGTGCGGGCGAACAGCACCGGCTGGTCACGTAGAACGGCCCGCAGGGCGTCGTCGTCCATTCGCCTGAGATCCTGGCCGGTCAGGGCCTGTTCTGCCTCCAGGCCAATGCGCCGGGCGACGGCCAGGGCGGTGGCGGTGGCATCGCCGGTGATCATGATGGTGCGGATGCCGGCCTGCCGGGCCGTGCGGATGGCTTCGGGTACTTCCGGGCGGGGTGGGTCGATGATGCCGACCACCCCGAGGAAGGTTAGCTCCGCCTCCACCACATCGGCGTAGAGCGGGATGTCTTCCGCCAGCTGACGCCGGGCCAGGGCCAGGGTGCGCAGGCCGCTCTCGGCCAGGCGGGTGCAGGCCTGGACAATGGCCGTGCGATCGGCGTCGCTCAGCACCCGCTCGGTTGCGCCGTCGAGAATGCGGGTGCAGCGCTCGAGGATCACTTCCGGCGCACCCTTGACGTGGGCGAGCCGTCCCGTCCTGGTCTGTTCGACGACGGTCATGCGCTTGCGCCCGGAATTGAAGGAGAATTCGTTGACGATGGATGGTTCGGCGGGTGGGCTCAGCCAGGCCTTGTAGGCGGCAGTCACCAGCGCCGCCTCGGTGGGCTCGCCGATCTGATGCCAGCCTGTCTCGTCCTTTTCAAGCCGGGCGTGGCTGCAGAGCAAGCCGGTTTGCAACAGGGCTAGCAGATCGGGGCGTTGGTGATAATCGAGCTTCCTCCCGTTCACTTCGAAACGGCCGGCCGGATCATAGCCCACGCCGGTCACCGCCACCTCGCCCGCCGGCAGCCAGATGTGCCGGACGGTCATCTCGTTCTTCGTCAGAGTGCCGGTCTTGTCGGTGCAGATTATGGTTGCCGCACCCAGTGTCTCTGCGGCCTGCAGGCGGCGCAGCAGGGCGCGGCGGCGGACCATGGCGCGCACGCCCAGCGCCAGGGTGATGGTGACCACCGCCGGCAGCCCTTCCGGCACCACTGCCACGGCCAGCGAGACGCCGGTGAGAAACATCTCCACCAGGGGCTTGCCCATCAACCAGCCGGCGACTGCTACGACGATGGAGATGGCTACTGAATAGATACCAAGCTGCCTGCCGAGCACCGCCAGCTTGCGCTGCAGCAACGTGGTCTCGTTGCCCACGGTCTGGGTCAGGTGGGCGATGCGGCCGAATTCGGTCTGCATGCCGGTTGCAACCACCACGCCCCGGGCCAGGCCGTTGGCCACGGCGGTACCCATCCAGACCATGCAACGGCGCTCGGCCAGCGGCGCGGCGGCGACGGCGGGCTCGACTGACTTGGCTACGGAAACCGATTCGCCGGTCAGCGCCGACTCGTCGATCTTCAGATTTATCGCTTCGACGAGGCGCAGGTCGGCTGGCACCCGATCGCCGGTTTCGAGCAGCACGATGTCGCCCGGCACCAGTGTGCGGACGTCGATATTCTGCTCCCGGCCGTCGCGCACCACCTTGCAGCGTGGCGCAAGCATACGTTGCAGGGCAGCCAGCGCCTTCTCCGCCTTCCACTCCTGCACGAAGCCAAGCACGCCGTTGAGGATCACGATGGCCAGGATAGTGAGGGTGTCGCCGATCTTGCCGATGGCGAAGGAGACGGCTGCTGCGATGAGGAGGATGAAGATGAGCACATCGATGAACTGACGGAACAGCAGGATATACCAGGACATCCGTCTGGCCGTCTGAAGTGCATTCGGACCGTATTGTTTCAGGCGGCGCGCAGCTTCCTGCTGCGTTATCCCGGTGTCGGCCCGGGTACCCAGTATGGCGATGGCCTCTTCAGGTGCCAGGGCATGGAACGCTACAGATCTGCCGTCCGGGATATCGTGGCTGAGCATGTTTGGGCATCTGCTTTTAGGGCGGATTCAGTTCCAATAATACTTCGGCCTTGCCAGCCGCAGGAGGAATTTTACGGAATGGTAAACAAACACGCCGCTGAGAACGCGATACACTGGTTCAAAATACGTAATGTCAGTGCCTGTCACTTATGAACCAGTTGCCCCGTACTGTGCTCGTCCTGGGTATGGTGTCGTTTCTCAACGATGCCGCCAGTGAGATGATCACACCCCTGCTGCCGCTGTTTTTGACAGTAACGCTGGGCGCAGGTCCCGCGGTTGTGGGACTGGTTGAAGGTGTAGCGGAGGCGACTTCCAGCCTGCTCAAACTGTTATCCGGCCGGCTGGCGGACCGGGGCTGGCGGCGCAAGCCACTGGTGCTGGGCGGCTACAGTCTGTCGAATATTGCCCGGCCACTTACCGGCCTGGCATTGAGCTGGAACTGGGTACTGGCTGTGCGCTTTCTCGACCGGGTTGGCAAGGGTGTCCGCACTTCGCCCAGGGATGCGTTGATCGCCGCCAGTACCGGGAGTTACTGGCGAGGCAGATCATTCGGTTTTCACCGGGCCATGGATAATGCCGGCGCCATGCTTGGTCCACTACTGGCGTTCCTGCTGCTCGGCGCCGGTTTGTCCTTCCAGCAGGTCTTTCTCTGCTCAGTCGTACCGGGGGTGCTGGTTATCCTGTTGCTGGTGTTCGGGCTGAAAGAGGCCGCGGTGATCCCGATGCCGGAGAAACCGGTGCCACCGCTCAGGTGGCACGACCTGGACCGCCGGCTGCAGGGCCTGATTGTGGCTACGGGCGGCCTGTCACTGGCGGCGGTACCGGAGGTCTTCCTGGTTCTCTGGGCCACTGACCGCGGCCTGCAAATCGTGTGGGTGCCGCTGATCTGGGCGGCAGCCAGTGCCGTCAAGGCACGGGTTGCAGGACCGGCCGGTGGTGAGTCGGATCGATGCGGCGGTATGCCCGTGCTGTGGCCAGACGGGGGATAGCGCCTGGGCATTCTGTGCGGTCGCCCGGCCACACCAACACGCGATAGAGCCGGCGGGATCTCGG
>CAYSRA010000063.1:0-14887 GCA_964433205.1 uncultured Thiohalobacter sp.
GTGGGTAACGGCAGTCTTCGAATGTCCGGGCGGCAAGGTTGCGTTGGAAGAAATCCGTTGCCGCAGCAGTATCAGAGAGACCACTGAAACCTATTCCTCTGTTCCTGACCATGCTCCAGATCACATGACGTACGGGATCCGGTGTCCAGAATTCCTCCCGCTTGACGTGCCGAATCGCATCTGCCCAGGCATTCAGGTCGCTCCCGCTGGCAGCAATTCCTCCTACCACGGCGCCGGCGCTGCAGCCGGCGGCGGCCGATACGGGAACACCCATATGCTCGAGGGCCAGCAGGAAACCCGTATGCGCATAGATACCGCGGCTGCCACCTGCACTCAATATCACGCCTATACGTGGGGGCCGCTGTGGCCCCACCGCATGCCGGCGTCCGAACCTGGCGGCCAGCTTCCGGTACCAGGCTGTTAGGGGCGATGCTTTCATGTGAGCGTCGGGGTGTTACGGGCGCATCACCGCACGCCCGTCAATCGCAGCGGCCACGACCGCTGGGCCAGTTCATGCAAAAGGTTCGCTGCTGTGCCGGCGACCCGGTGGGGTGGATAGTGGGTGGCCTGACGGCAATGGCGTCGGGCCGCCAGCCGGGTGCTTGCCTGTGCGTCATCGATGCCGGTGGTTTGCAGCGCGGCACGGTATTCGTCCTCGGCCGCCTGCCGCGCCCGGAACAGCGCCATTTGCACCCGGCTGTGCACGTTCACCGCGCCGTCGCCGGTGGTTTCGACAGCCAGGAAATTGGCCTCCGGGTAGCGCGCGGTCACCAGTGACTGCACCCCGTCGGAGACGCCGGATGATGGCATGCAGCCGAACGGCTTGACGCTCAGGGTCAGGTGCACCTTGCGCCGGGTCACTCCCTGGATCAGCTTGGCGACTTCCATGTGGCCCTCGCCGCCACGCAGTTCGTTGGCGTAGTAGTCGTGGCCGATGCGCGCCAGTTCATCCATGTCGGGCAGGTGGTAGCCGGCCAGGCCGATGCTGCGCGCGTAGCGGTAAAAACTGTGTTGCAGGACGATTAGGCCCAGCCGCAGCAACAGCAGTTTTGTGAACGGCGCGAACTCCCGGCGCCGGCGGCCGGTGGGCTTTTCGCCGCGCAGCAGCATGCGCTCGCGGGTGTCGTAGGCGGCTTCCCAGATGCTGTACAGCACCCAGCTCACCACCGCCTGTACCTCGCATTCGGCGCCCTCGGCTTCCAGAAAGCGCTGCAACTGGTAGTTGCCTTCGCCTTCAGTAGTCATGGCCCAGAACTCGCCGATAATCGAGACCTTCGGCTTGGGCTGCAGGCGGTTGACGTCCACGGCCGCCAGCCGGCGGCGGCAGTGCCGCAGGGCGCGCCGCACGCTGCGGCCTTCGCGCAAGGCGGTGCACAGCAGTGTGCGGCAGTCGTCCAGCGCCGCATCGGTGCTGCCCGCGACGACCTCATAGGGACGGATACGGTAGCCCATGGCGTTGACCACGTCGCCGAGCATGGCGGCCCGGAGCAGGCGGATGAAAAAGCCGGGCGTCAATGCCAGACCCGTGTCGGCCTCGCTTTGCTGCACGCTGCCGGCGTTCTCGAACAGCAGTACGCGGAAGCCCTCGAAACCGGCGTCGCGCAGCGCCTTGCGGTATTCGGTCGCATACATGCCGAACCGGCAGGGTCCGCAGGCGCCGGCGGTGACGAACAGGTAGTCGTTGACGATCTGCTCGCGGCTCAGTCCCTCGACGTCGCGCAGATGGATGAGGTGCTTGATCAGGTTGCCGACGGTGAAATAGGTCGGATTGCACTGGCTGCGGTTGCCAAACTCCCGGCCATACTGCAGCGCCGCGCGGTCCGGGCAGGGCAGGGCCTGCAGCCGGTAGCCGAGCGCCGACACCGCGGCTTCGATCAACGCGTCATGCATGCTGGTCAGGCCACCGAACAGCAGGGTGGTGCTTTCGCGCTGGGCCTTGCTGAAGGTCCGGGGGTTGGGGTCATACCACTGGGCAATGGTTTCCATGCTGCCTCCTTGTCTTCTCAGCCGCTGGCCGTATGGCGCGGCACGGTGGTTCCCTGGCGGCCGCTTTCTGCCAATTGCTGCCAGTAGCGTTCCAGGGCATAGGCAAAAGTCCGCACGCGGATCTTGATACTGCCGCCGGGCTTGTTGGCATCGATGTCGTGCAGAGCCAGGAACGGCGTGCGGCTGGTGGCGAGGATCTTGTCGATCAGCCCGTAGGTGGGTGCGTCGTGGCCGCACTTGAAACTCGACAGGTCCACTACCGCGACATTGGGGTGACGCGCGGCGAACTTCGCCGCCCACACCTTCTGCGCGCTGTTGACCGAATAGTTCTCCGGCCACACGTCACGGATATCGAACACATCGGCGATCCGGCCACTGCGCAGATCCTCCCGGAACAACGGTTCCAGCCAGTCCGGGTCCTTGGGAATGGCGCGCAGCGACAGCACCGGGTAGCCCAGTGCCTGGAACTCCTCGAGCACTTCGTGGTTGAGACCGGGGTCGTCGTGGTAGGGGCGACCCAGCATCAGCAGCACCAGATGGTTATCACTCACCGCCTGATCCAGAAGCGCCCGCCCGCGTGTCTGCAGATCCTGATCGCAGGCGGCCATGGCCGCCCGGCCCTGTTCGCAGGCCCAGTCATTTTCGTCCGGGGTGATGCGCAGATACTCGCCCCAGGTTTCGAACAGCTGCTGGCGCAGCAGTGCCGGCAGTTCGAAGTTGAGCGCCCGGTCGATGAAGGTCACGCCGGCGGCGGCGAACAGGTCTCGCTCCTTGGTGAAGGCTGCGCGTGCCACCTTGGGCGTACCGGCCAGCACCGGGCAGGTGCTGGAGCCCTGCAGGTGGGACACGAAGCTCGCCGTATGGGTGATGCAGGGGAACCAGACCGCATCCAGCGGGCGGCGCGCCTGCTTGGCGTGCAGCAACTGGTGGATGTGGGCCAGCGTGACCTTGGCGGGGAAACAGGGATCGACCGAGCCGAGCTTGCCGCCTTCCCGCCACAGTTCTTCCGAACTTGCATCGGAGAACACGATGTTGCGCGCGCCGATACCCAGGCTCTCCAGGTAGGTGCGCAGGAACGGTGCCACCATGTAGTGGTTGAGGACGCGCGGGATGCCGATGCGCAGTCCGGCGCGGCGGGCGCAGGCCGACTCGCTGCTGCGCACGAAGCCCCGGCGCACCGGGCGGCGGCGCACCGGACCGTGGCCGAACCAGGTGCGGGTTACCACCTCGTCGTCGATCGGGGTGCCGGCTTCCGGCATCGGCGCCGGGTTGTGGCGGTGCCGGAATACCGCCTCGGCCTCGTAATCCACCAGGTTCGGGTAGCGCGATTTGAGGCGCTTGCGCGCCTGGTTGAGCGCCACCACCGCCTGTTTGGACTCGACCGTGCCTTTCTCGCAGGAAAACCCGGCAATGTAGCGGCTGGTGGTGCCTTGCGGCGTGCGCGTGTCGATGAAGGTGCGTGCGCAGTGATTGTCACAGAAGCTGCAGCGGGTGGTCGCGTCGGTACGGGTGGTGTATTCGATATTGATCGCCGCCTCCAGGCCGATGAAGCGCGACTGGCCGCGTTGCGTGACCTGCCGCCGTGCTTCCAGGGCGGCGCCGATGGCGCCGGCCTCGCCGCAATGCGGATGCACCCGCACTTCGGCCCCCGGCACCCGCGCGCGGATATAGTCCACCTGCGCCTTGACCGCCGCCAGGTTGTACTGGGTGCCGCCCTGCAGGACGAACTTGCGGCCGAGCTCGGCCAGCCGCGGGATCTGCACCACGTACTGCCAGATGTTCTTCGGCAGCACCTGCGCCAGGCCGGCGAACAGTTCCTCGCGGGAAAACCCTTCTTTCTGGAAGTTGACCCGGTCGGCGTCGAGGAACACCGCGCAGCCGTAGGAAAAGCGCGGCGCCAGGCGCGCCTGGAAAGCGATGTCGGCGAAGTCGCGCAGCGCCACGCCGAACTGGTCGGCCATTGCCTGCAGCAGCATGCCGTTACCGGCGGAACACTGGTTGGAAAGGCGGAAACTCTTGATCAGGCCGTTTTGCAGGAACAGCACCTTGATGTCCTGGCCGCCGATGTCGCAGATCACGTCCACGTCCTCGCCACAGTAGCGCTGCGCGCTCATCATGTGGGCCACGGTCTCGACGATGTTGGCATCGGCCTGCAGCGCCTGGTCCAGTACATCGGCGGCATAACCGGTGGCGCCGAAGCCGAGCACTTCGAGGTCGCAACCGCGGGCCTGAACCTGGTCGCGCAGTTCAGCCAGCAGGCCCTTGGTATCGTCGATGGGGTTGCCCTGGGACAGGCGGTAGGCCTTGCCCAGCAATTCGCCCCGAGCGTCGATCAGCACGGCCTTGGAACTGGTGGAGCCGCCGTCCAGGCCGATATAGGCGCGCACACAGGTGCCGGCCGGCAGCGCGGGCGGGTGGAAGGCCGGTACCTGGTAGCTCTGCCGAAACGCTTCCAGGTCCTCGTCCTCGGCGAGCAGCCCCGGGCCGGCTGCTTCGCCCAGCTGCGCCCGGCGGTCATCATGGATGAAGGCGTGCAGGCCCGCGGCGCCGCGATAGGCCAGCGGCTCGCCGGCGGCCTGCACGCCGAACACCACGGCACCGAAAGCGGCGTAGTACTCGGCGTTGTCCGGCACCCGGATGCAGTCTTCCGGGTGCCCGTCGCCGGCTGGTGTATAGCCCCGTTCCGTCCAGGTCTGCGGGATACGCAGGCGCCAGGCTGCCTGCAGGAACGGCAGGTAGGCGTTCGGCCCGCCCAGCAGCAGCACCTGCGCCTGCAGGGTGTTGCCGCGGGTCAGCACCGACAGGTTCTGCATCACGATGGCGTCGGCCAGCGAGTTCATCACTTCCCCCGGCGGCACCCCGGCCTTGATCAGGTTGACGATGTCGGTCTCGGCGAACACCCCGCACTTGGCGGCGACGGGGTGCAGCTGCTCCGGGTCGAAGTGCAGTTCCGCCAGCGCCGCGTGCGATAGCCCGGTTTTCAGCAGGCACTTGTCGAGTGTCGCGCCGGTGCCGGAGGCGCACTTGTCGTTCATGGAGGTGATGACACGGCGTGCGCCGCTGGCCGGGTCGTCCTGGAACAGGATGATCTTGGCGTCCTGGCCGCCCAGTTCGACGACACTGCGCACCTCGGGGTGCAGGTGTTCCACCGCCAGGGTGACGGCATTGACCTCCTGCACGAAACGCGCGCCAACGGCCTCGGCCAGTGGCCCGGCGCCGGAGCCGGTGATGAAGGCCTGTCCCGGCTCCTGCGTCAGTTCGGGGAATTCGGCTTCGGCCGCTTCGAGCATCTGTTCCAGTACCTGCGCCTGACGGGTTTCATGGCGCAGGTAGCGTGACCAGAGGATGGTCAGGGTGGTCGGGTCGACGACCGTGCACTTGACCGTGGTCGAGCCGACATCGATGCCGATGACCGGCATGCGGGCCGCTGTCGTGGTAATCAGATTGGTTTCAGTCGTGTTATAGCCCATCATCTTCTTATAGTCGATAAGCTTCCATTCGCAAGACGGGGTTCTGATTTAAATCAAAATAGATCCGCTTCAGGTGCCCTACAGTTTTTCGTATATAACACCTGTCACCAGGACACAGGTCAATCACAGGCTGCATGGAACCGACCAGGCCAGCGCATTGATGGCGTTCTGCTAGACTTTAACTATCGCTATGACTACCAGTTCATAGCGCAAGTACAGGGGAGGGGATGCGTGATCGAGTTTGAGCGATTCACAACACCAGTGGCCTTTCTTGGTGACAAGTTGGGCAATATCCCCGATACGGTAACACTGACGGATTATGAGCATTGGTGGGCAGCAGAGGGGCAGGCTGTTTCGGAGGCCGTGGACAGGGCAGGTACTCCCTGGTTGCGCATGTTTGACCGTGCCGGTACCCGCATCGATGAGATCTGTTATCAACCCGACTACTGGGCCATGCTTTGCAAGGGCTATCGCGAGGGCATCATCTCCCATGTCTTCGAACAGAACTCCGTGTTGCCCTTTTATCGCATTGGCTATATCACCGCCTTCCATGATCCCGGACTCTATTGTCCCTACACCGTGTCGCTCGCCACGGCGGTGCCGCTGGAAAAGTACGGTAGCGAAGCGCTCAAGGCACGCTTTCTGCCGCAACTGCTGCGAACCGATGACGCAGTCTGGCAGGGTGCCACCTGGATGACCGAAATCAAGGGCGGTTCCGATCTAGGGGCGAATGTTGAAACCCTTGCGCGTGAACAGGGCGACCACTGGCTGCTCAGCGGTGACAAGTACTTCGCCAGTAACCTCGGCGCCGAGCTGGCCGTGGTCGCGGCACATCCCGAGGGCGCACCCCGGGACGTACGCGGGCTGGCGCTGTTCCTGCTGCCGCGGCTGAAAGAGAACGGCGAACTCAACTATACGGTGCGCCGTATCAAGGACAAGATCGCTACCCGCTCTGTCCCCACCGGCGAGATCGAGCTGCGCGACAGCGAGGCATGGATGCTGGGTAGCCGCGAACAGGGTGTCTACCTGATTCTTGAGGTGCTGAATATTTCCCGTATCGCCAACAGCATCGCCAGTGTGGCGCTGGCCCAGCGCGCAATTGCCGAAGCAGTACATTTCGCCTGCCAGCGTCAGGCATTCGGAAAACCCGTCATCGAACACCCGCTGCTGCGGCAACAGTTTCGCGAACGCCAGCACGGCTTGCAGGCATCGATGGCGCTGGCCTGCAAGGCCGCGCAGATGCTGGACGAAGTGTGGCGACAGACTCCACCCTACAATACGCAATACCACCTGTTCCGCCTGCTGGCCCACCTGGCCAAATACTGGACTGCCGAGTTTGCTGCACAGACCTGCAAATGGGCCATGGAAGTGCATGGCGGACTGGGGGTGCTCGCCGAGTACCCGGTGGAGCGCTGGTTCCGCGAGGCCATGATTCTCTCCATCTGGGAAGGCACCGCCCATCGTCAGATCCTCGACGGTCTGGAAGTGATGCAGCGCAAGGCGGCGCATAAAAGCCTGTTTGAGATGTTCCGTCCGACAGCCGATGCACAGGCACTTGCCGATATTGGTGCGCGCGTTGAGCAACATTTAGGGCTTGCAGAAGACGAACAGGAGGCCGGGGCCGAAAAATTGTTTTACGATCTGGCCTGCTTTACCGCCGAGACCTTGCTCGAGGATACCATGGACCAGTAGGTTCCCCCTTTCTGCGATCGGTCAACGCCTGTTTCGCCTGGCTTTCGGCGGATATCAGGCAAAGTAATTGCCGGCTATTCTGAACTCAGATCGGGCGGGAAATCATCAACCTTGATAACGTCCTCACGAGCCGCTACCGCCAGGCGAACAAGTTCGGCCTCTTCATCGTTGATGATGTTCTCCCGGACCGCCTGTTCAATGACGTCGTCTTCCGGGCTGTCTGCCGGCAGTTGTTCTGCCTTGATCGCCGCGTGAATACGTTTTCGTACCGGTTCGGCCGCGATAACTTTCAACAGGGCATCTTCGACGCGGCCCAGGGGTTCCTGCACATTGTCGGGCTGATAGATGCCTTCGGTCAGGCGGTCGCGTGCGGCCGAAGGTTCCAGGATCAGGTCTGCGACCTTGTGGCCCAGTCTGTCACTTGGCGGCCTGAAGGCCCGGCCGCCGGGGAACACCAGCAAACGCATCAACCCGGCAAGTGGCCGGTTGGGGAAGTTCTGGAACAGCAGATCAAAGGCATGCTGTATTTCGTACAGGGACTGCTCGCAGGCCCATTGCATCAGTGGTGTATCGGCCTCGGGCTGTCCCTGTTCTTCATAGTGTTTCAGTACGCACGACGCCAGATACAAGTGGCTGAGTATGTCGGCCAGACGTCCCGAGATTTTTTCCTTCCGTTTGAGGGCGCCTCCCAGTGACAGCATAGTGAGATCAGCGCACAGGGCGAAGGCTGATGACATGCGTTCAAGGTGCTGATAATAAATTCCCGCCGCGCCGGCGACGGGTCGGCGCACAAGACGCCCACCCGTCAGCCCCATAAACAGTGAGCGGGCAACATTACTGATGACCATGCCTATGTGCCCGAACAAGGCCTTGTCAAAGTTTTTGATGGCGCGCCGGACGTCCGTGTCCGAGACGGCCTGCATTTCCTTGTAGACCCAGGGATGGCTGCGCACTGCGCCCTGACCGAAGATAATCAGGCTGCGGGTGAGAATGTTGGCGCCTTCGACGGTAATGCCGATGGGAACGCCCTGATAAACCCGTCCCATGATATTACGTGGCCCCAGGGATATACCGGCACCGGCCAGCACATCCATGGCATCGTTGACGACCTTCCTCATGGTTTCGGTGGAATGATATTTAATAATGGCTGACACTACAGAGGGTTGTTCACCGTTATCGACTGCGGCGGCTGTGACGGTCCTCGCGGCATCCAGCATGTAGGTGTATCCGGAGATGCGGGAAAGTGCTTCCTCCACACCTTCAAAGCGTCCGATGGGCAACTGGAACTGGGTGCGCACACGCGCGTACGCACCGGTGAAGCGAGAGCTTGTTTTTACCGCTGCGGTACTGAGTGCGGGCAGGGATATGGAACGACCTACTGCGAGGCGTTCCATCAGCATACGCCAACCGTGTCCCGCGTAACCGGGACCACCGATGATCCAGTCGACGGGGATAAAAACATCCTTTCCCCAGTGCGGGCCGTTCTGAAACATCATGTTTAACGGGATATGCCGGCGACCGATGCTGATGCCGGGTGTGTCTGTCGGGATCAACGCCAGGGTAATACCGAGGTCTTCCTGTTCACCGAGCAGGTGTTCGGGGTCATACAGCTTGAACGCCAGGCCCAGCACAGTGGCCACCGGTGCCAGTGTGGTGTAGCGTTTTTCCCAGTTGAGCCGGATGCCGAGTACATCCTTCTCGCCCTTGAAGTCGCCCTTGCAGATGATGCCCCGGTCCGGCATCGCGGCCGCATCGCTGCCTGCCTCCGGCGCGGTGAGTGCGAAGCAGGGGATTTCTTCTCCGCTGGCGAGCCGTGGCAGGTAATAATCCTTCTGTTCCCCGGTTCCATAGTGGAGCAACAACTCCGCCGGACCGAGCGAATTGGGCACCATGACGGTACTGGCGGCACTGACACTACGGCTGGCAATTTTTACCACCACAGCTGAATGCGCCAGCGTGGAAAAACCGAGTCCACCGTATTGTTCGGGAATGATTATGCTGAAAAAGCGTTTCTCTTTGAGAAAGCGCCAGACGTCTTCAGGTAAATCAAGGATGTCGTGGGTGATCTTCCAGTCGTCCAGCATCCGGCACAATTCTTCTACAGGACCAGCGAGAAAGGCCTGTTCCCGTTCGGAAAGCGTGGCTGGTGCAAGGCCGAGCAACTTTTTCCAGCGCGGCTTGCCGCTGAATAACTCACCGTCCCACCAGACGCCGCCGGCTTCCAGCGCCTCGCGTTCGGTCTGGGAGACACGGGGCATGATTTTTTTGAAAATCTGAAGTACCGGGGCGCTTATCCAGCGTTGTCTCAACGGGGGGAGGTTAAGAACGGCTGCGATCAGGACGAAAACCAGCGAAACAAAAATGATCGTCAGGGATGAATGCGAGGGGACAACAAAACATAGCCCAAGGAAGGCGGCTGCAACCAATGTGGCGATGGTCAGTGAAACCCGCAAGTACGCCAGCAGCCAGGCCACAGCAACTGCAGAAAGTATCCAGAATACGGTGCTCACTCGCTTGTGCCTCCTCGTTTTTCGTGGGACGACATCTGTCCTTTGTAGCAAAAATGTCCGTGCATTTTTATTTCAGACAGTGGCCTGTCGTTAAACGTTCTATTCTCCCTGGAGTTGGCGGCCTCCAGCCGGGTTTTCCATCGTCAAGTCAAAGTATAGCGTTATGATTTCCGTATGCGCCATTTAATGTCTGTCGTCCGGCGCAGGTATTGATTTGAATCAAGCGGAATCCGGAAAATTCAGCAGGGGCTGCTGTTCCCGGCAAGCTTGTTTCGGTATTGTGCAATCAAAAGGAGTAGCAGGCAGGATGTTTTACCTGGTCTGCTCAGAATCCGCGCAGGGCCATGGCCTGGTTTACCCGCCCGATGGCCAGTTCGTATGCCGCCGTACGCAGGTCGGTGTTGCCCTGTTGCGCCAGGTGCCGGACCTGTTCGTAGACCCGGCACAGGCGCTGCTCCAGGCGTCGCAGCACAGTGTCGTATTCCCAGGGGAATTCCTGCAGGTTCTGCACCCACTCGTAGTAGGAAGCCAGTACGCCGCCGGCATTTGCCAGCAGGTCGGGCACGATGGTAATGCCGCGTTCGCGCAAGGTCATATCCGCCAGGTGGGTTACCGGGATATTGGCTGCTTCCACTATCAGGCGGGCGCGGATGCTCTCGGCATTGTCGCAATTGATGGTGGCCTCGATGGCCGCCGGGATCAGGATGTCGCACGGCAACTCCAGTAGTTCGGCATTGCTGACGGGCTCCGTACCCGGCAGGTTTTCGAGCCAGCCGGTTTCTGCGACGTGGGAGCGGGCGCGCTCGATATCGATTCCGGCTTCGCAGATAACGCCACTGCGTGCATCGGACAGGGCGATCACCCGGGCGCCTTTCGCGTCCAGATGCCGCGCGGAGTGAAATCCGACATTCCCGAAACCCTGAACCACCACCGACGCGTTTTCGATAGACAGGCCGATCTCACTCGCCACCTTGTCGGCAAGGTAGGCGACGCCATAACCGGTCGCTTCGAGCCGCCCGGCTGACCCGCCCAGTTCCATCGGTTTGCCAGTCACAATGGCGGGTGTGTAACCGTGGGTTTTGCTGTACTCCTCAAGTATCCACGCCATCACCTGGGGGTTGGTACCGACATCCGGTGCCGGAATGTCTTCGTGGACACCGAAAACCGGTGCCATTTTCTGGACAAAGCGTTTGGTAAGGACTTCGAGTGCATGCTGGCTCAACAGGGTTGTGTCGACGGCGATGCCCCCTTTGGCGCCACCAAAGGGGATGTTGACCAGCGCTGTTTTCCAGGTCATCAATTGCGCCAGGGCACGGATTTCACCCAGGCTGACCGATGGGTGAAAGCGCAGCCCCCCCTTGAACGGCCCGCGTGCATGGTTGTGTTGCACCCGGTAACCGATATAGGTGTACAGTTCGCCACCATCATCATCTGAACGATGCGGGCGCAGGGGAATGCTGACAGTCGTTTCCCGGAATGACGATAGCAACAGTTTCCGTTGCGCGGCCTCGAGATGCAGCGACTCGATCGCCCGTTCCAGAAAATGGGTTTGCGTATCCTGGCACTGGCAGTGTTTACGTTCAACCGGCATGGAGTTTCCTCTCGCTGTGTCTTGTGGTTTTTGCGTGACTCATCCTGTAGCGTGCTCTTTTGTCCATAGCGATACGGCTCATATTGTTGACCCGCATCGGGACTTTTACAATTTTTCTGAAACGGTCGGCGTTGCCGGACCGGAGTGGTGCAGGAAAATCTTGACCTGTGCCTGAGGTTCAGGTTGTAAGCTACACTCGTAGCTTGACCGGAAAATCAGGGGGTATGCCCGGGATGTCGAAATGATGCAACGCTGGAAGCAGTCCTGCGACGGAGAAGTTCTGCCATTGAGCTGCTTATGAATATCTTGGAATGGATTAAGAACCAGCGCATTCGCTATACGCTCAGGCGCCACCCTATCCCTTACAAATTGTGGCAGGCTGTCACTGGCAGGGCAGGCCTGCTGCGTGATCTGAGTTCGGTTGAGAAAGCCGGTTTGCGTAAACTGGCGACCTTGTTCCTTCGCCAGAAAACGATTACGGGGGCACACGGGTTTCAGGTGACCGACGAGATGGCGGTCGTTATTGCCGCCCAGGCTGCGCTTCCTGTGCTGGAACTCGGGCTGGATTACTACCGCGGCTGGGTTGAAGTTATTCTCTATCCGGGGGCTTTCCGCGTCAGTCATGAGAATGTCGATGAGAATGGGCTGGTTTCCAGCGAAGCGCGTGCCCTGAGCGGGGAATCCTGGCTGCGGGGGCCGGTGATTCTTTCCTGGGAAGATGTTGAGCACGACCTGGACTTTCCCCAGCCCGGTCATAATGTTGTTGTGCATGAATTTGCACATAAGCTGGATATGCTGAACGGGCGTGCCAACGGTATGCCGCCGCTGCATCCGCGAATGGAAATTGAACAGTGGACACAAGCGCTGAGCGCCGCGTACGGGGTATTGCAGCAGCAGGTCGCGCTCCAGCACCCTACACGCATCAATGCTTATGCGGCCACCACGCCTGCGGAGTACTTTGCGGTCATCAGCGAATATTTTTTTACGGCGCCGGATGTCCTTATGTATCACTGCCCGGAGGTCTACGGACAGTTGACGCAGTTTTACCGGCAGAATCCGTTTATGCGCCTGAAAAATCGTTAAAATGCCGCCAGGGAAAATGAACAGCCCGGCACGCATTGACATGCCCGCCGGGCCACCTATAATGCCCGTTTTACGACTTCAGGCGCGTAGCTCAGTTGGTTAGAGCACCACCTTGACATGGTGGGGGTCGTTGGTTCGAATCCAATCGCGCCTACCAAATTTGGAATCCTGATCCCCGCGCCAGCGGGGATTGTTATTTCTGGACGATCAAGTGGCCTCTCGTATGGGCCACCACTGGAGAAGCAGGTTATGCCCGTAGTCACCCTTCCTGATGGCAGCAAGCGTTCTTTTGACCACCCCGTTACCGTTGCCGAAGTCGCTGCCGACATCGGCCCCGGCCTGGCCAAGGCCGCGCTGGCCGGCAAGGTCAACGGCGAACTGGTGGATACCAGTTACCGCATCGAGGACGACGTCGAACTGGCCATCGTCACCAGCAAGGATGACGAGGCGCTGGAACTGATCCGCCACGACGCCGCGCACATCATGGCGCAGGCCGTGCAGGAACTGTATCCCGGCACCCAGGTCACCATCGGCCCGGCTATCGAAAACGGTTTCTACTACGACTTCGCGCGCGAGGAGCCCTTCACGCCGGAAGATCTGAAAAAGATCGAGAAGCGCATGAACGAGATCGTCAAGCGCAACCTGCCGATCCAGCGCGAAGTCTGGTCGCGCGACAAGGCGATCAAAACCTTCAATGAGCTGGGTGAGACCTACAAGGTCGAGATCATCAACGATATCATTCCGGAAGGTGAGGAACTGACGGTCTACCGCCAGGGCGACTGGTTCGACATGTGCCGTGGCCCGCATTTGCCCAGTACCGGCAAGCTGCCGAAGGCCTTCAAGCTGATGAGCGTGGCCGGCGCCTACTGGCGCGGGGATTCCAACAATCCCATGCTGCAGCGGATCTACGGTACCGCCTGGCGCAACAAGGAAGAACTCAAGGCCTACCTGCACCGGCTGGAAGAGGCCGAGAAGCGCGATCACCGCAAGCTCGGCAAGACCATGCACCTGTTCCATACCCAGGAAGAAGCGCCGGGCATGGTGTTCTGGCACGACAAGGGCTGGCGCATCTATATACAGATACAGGATTACATCCGTGACAAGTTGCGCGCGCACGGTTACCAGGAAGTCCACACGCCGACTATCATCGACCGCAGCCTGTGGGAAAAGTCCGGGCACTGGGAAAAGTTTCACGACGACATGTTTACCACCGAGTCGGAGAAGCGGACCTTCGCCATCAAACCGATGAACTGCCCGGCGCACATCCAGATATACAACCAGGGGCTGAAGAGTTACCGTGACCTGCCGTTACGGCTGGCCGAGTTCGGCTCCTGTCACCGCAACGAGCCGTCCGGTACCCTGCACGGGCTGATGCGGGTGCGCGGTTTCGTGCAGGACGACGCGCACATCTTCTGCACCGAGGCGCAGATTCTCGACGAGGTATCATCATTTATAGACCTGTTGTTCGAGGTATACCGCGACTTCGGTTTCGACGACGTGATCATCAAGCTGTCGACACGCCCGGAACAGCGTGTCGGAGCCGACGAACTGTGGGACAAGGCCGAGAAGGCATTACAGGAAGCGCTCGACCACAAACAACTGGAGTGGGAACTGCAACCGGGCGAGGGCGCCTTCTATGGTCCCAAGATCGAGTTCTCGCTGAAGGACTGTCTCGACCGGGTCTGGCAACTTGGCACCATCCAGCTGGATTTCTCCATGCCGGACCGGCTCGGTGCGACCTATGTGGCGGAGGACGGCAGCAAGCACGTGCCGGTGATGTTGCACCGCGCCATCCTGGGTTCGCTGGAGCGATTCATCGGCATTCTGCTCGAGCATTACGCCGGCGCGCTGCCGCTGTGGCTGGCGCCGGTTCAGGCTGTGGTGATGAATATCACCGACAATCAGGCCGAATATGCCAAAAAAGTCGCAGAAACCTTGAAAAATCAGGGAATCAGGGTCAATTTAGACTTGAGAAACGAGAAGATCGGCTTTAAAATCCGCGAGCACACAATTCAGCGCACCCCGTATCTGCTGGTCGTCGGCGACCGGGAAGCTGAATCAGACACTGTGGCCGTGCGCACGCGAAGCGGCAAGGATCTGGGAAGTCTGTCCTTGCAAGCCCTGTCAGACGGGCTGACCGCTGAAATCGCGAGCCGCGGCCGAACTATTTTGGAGACGTGAACTATCGCTGCAGCAAACAAACTGAAACACCGGCTCAATCAGAGCATCGACGCAACGGAAGTCCGCCTGGTTGGCGCGGAAGGCGAACAGATCGGGATAGTTCCGATTGCGGAAGCTCTTGAGAAAGCGAGTGAGGCCGGGCTCGATCTGGTGGAAATCTCACCGGCAGCCGAGCCGCCCGTTTGCAAAATCATGGACTACGGCAAGTTCCGTTTCGATGAGCAGAAGAAACGTCAGGCCGCCCGCAAGAAGCAGAAGCAGACCCAGGTCAAGGAGGTCAAGTTCCGGCCCGGTACGGACATCGGGGATTACAACGTCAAGTTGCGTAACCTGACCCGGTTCCTCAACGAGGGCGACAAGGTCAAGGTGACCCT
>CAYSRA010000064.1:0-14813 GCA_964433205.1 uncultured Thiohalobacter sp.
GTCATCCCCTGTTCGAAGGTACACCGGCGATGGAAACCGATGCCGCCTCCGCCATCGTGCGTGTGACGGAATCCCTTACCGGCTACAGCGCGCAGGCGGTCGCCTTCGGGACCGAGGCGCCCTACTTCAATCGCATGGGTATCGACACCGTGGTACTCGGGCCGGGCGATATCGACCAGGCGCACCAGCCGGACGAATATCTCGCCTGCGAGCGCATCGAACCCACACTGAAACTGCTGAGACAGTTGATTCAGCGCTTCTGTGTTGCGCCGGTCGAGTAGCAGCGCCCCGATGAAACCGGTAACCTAACACGCATGCCCGATAAAAAGACGCGAAAAAAACAGGACACCTTCGTCGCAAGCATCCGTCAGGCCGCACCCTATATACAGGCACACCGCGGCTCGACATTTGTGCTGATGTTCGGCGGCGAAGCGGTGGACGACCGCTTCGAGGAACTGGTTCACGACATCGCCCTGCTGCACACGTTTGGCATCCGGCTGGTACTGGTGCATGGCGCACGCCCGCAGATCGAGCAGCGCCTGAAGCTGCGCAAGGCGGAAATTCGCTACGTGAACGGTTTGCGCGTCACCGACGACGAAGCGCTGACCTGTGTCAAGGATGCCGTCGGCAGCCTGCGTGTCGAGATCGAGGCACGGTTGTCCATGAGCCTGGTCAACACACCGACGGCCAATGCCCGCATCGGCGTTGCCAGTGGCAACTTCGTTATCGCAAAACCGCTGGGCGTGCGCGATGGCGTGGATTACTGCCACACCGGCGAGGTGCGCCGCCTGGACGGCGACGGCATACACCAGCAACTCGACGCCGGCCGCATCGTCCTGTTGTCGCCGCTTGGCTATTCGCCGACCGGCGAGGTCTTCAACCTCAGCGCCGAAGAAGTCGCCACCGCGGCCGCCATCGCACTGCACGCTGAAAAGCTCATCCTGTTCGTCGACAGCGGCGGCCTGCGCGACAGCCGGCGCCGGCTGATCCGACAGCTGTCGCTGCCAGAGGCGGAAAAACTGCTGCATTCGCGCCGCAAGCTGGATGCGGAGCAAGTGCGTCACGTCAGCCACGCCATAGACAGCTGCCGGCGCGGTGTGCGCAGAACACACCTGATCGACCGGCACGATGACGGCAGCCTGCTCAAGGAGCTGTTTACCCGCGACGGCGTTGGCACCCTGATCACCGCGGAAACCTACGAAGGCCTGCGCGTCGCAACCATCGACGACGTTGGCGGCATCCTGCAACTGATCGAACCGCTGGAACAGAGCGGCATCCTGGTACGGCGCTCGCGCGAATTGCTGGAAATGGAAATTGACCACTTCACGGTCGTCGAGCGCGACGGCATGATCATCGCCTGCGCGGCGCTCTACCCTTATCCCGGCGATGTCGCAGAGTTATCGTGCCTCGCTGTACACCCGGACTACCAGCACCAGGGGCGCGGCGACCAGCTGCTGCAGGCCATCGAACAACGCGCAGCCGGGCTCGGCGTCAGGCGGCTGTTCATCCTCACCACGCGCACCGCCCACTGGTTCCGCGAACGGGGATTTCGCAGCGCGGAGCTTTCCGACCTTCCCGTGAAAAGGCGAAACCTGTATAACTACCAGCGCAAGTCCAAGGTGCTGATAAAAACAATCGAGTCACGCGACTCAACGGGGTAGTTCGACACTCGCAAACCCGGGGGATCGACAAGGCGGAGCCAGGTGCAGCAAAAGCGGACGAACAAACAACCAATACGCATCGCACAGATCACCGATACCCACCTCTACGCCGCTGCCGACGGCCGGCTGCTGGGCCTCGACACCCGGCACTGCCTCGACCGGGTGATGCAGCTGGCGCGGCGGGATAATCCCTTTGACCTGGTCGTCGCCAGCGGCGATCTCGCGCACGATGGCAGCGAAGCAGCCTACCGGCAGGTGCGCAAACAGATCGGTGCGCTGGACATTCCGGTCTACTGCCTGCCTGGCAACCACGACGAGGCCGGCGCCATCCGCGCGTACATGAACGGCGATGGATTTCACTGCGCACGCCACATGCTCGCCGGCGCCTGGCAGTTGGTCTTTCTCGATTCCACAGTGGCGGGACAGGACAGCGGGCACCTGGACAGGGAGGAACTGGAAGCGCTTGCCGAGGCGCTCACCGCGCACCCCGA
This sequence comes from uncultured Thiohalobacter sp., assembly GCA_964433205.1. GTDB lineage: Bacteria > Pseudomonadota > Gammaproteobacteria > DSM-19610 > DSM-19610 > Thiogranum. Next base: position 2,153 of record CAYSRA010000064.1, read on the forward strand.
ACGACCCGCACTGGTATGGCTGCATCACCAGCCAGTGCTGATCGGCAGTCACTGGCTGGATACCATGGCTGTCGACAACCGGGATGAATTCCTTGCCGTCATCGACCGCCACCCACAGGTGCGCGCGGTAGTGTGGGGGCATGTGCACCAGGCTTTCGAACAACAGCACAACGATGTCCGGCTGCTGGCGTCACCCTCGACCTGCCTGCAATTCCTGCCCGGCAGCGAAGACTTTGCCGTGGATGAGATACCGCCCGGCTATCGCTGGCTGGAACTCTACCCGGACGGCACACTGGAAACCGGTGTCAAACGCCTTGCGGACATTCCCGGCCACATCGATCTGTCCGCGCGCGGCTACTGACCCGGCAACGGGTAGCGTTCCATCAGGTAACCCAGACAGTCCTGGCGGATGACCCGTTCGTCGAGCGTGAACATCGACGGCATCAGCGGACGGATGGTCTGAAGCAGTCCGTCTTTCACGGTGAAATAGCGCGACGCGACGTCTCTCCCATGCTCGTCAGAGACTTCCAGTGGCATCGACTCAACGCCGTTGAGATACGCCAGCGTGCTGCCGGCGGGCAACTCGCGGAAATTGAGCCGGTCGAGGTCCTCGATGAAACAGATATCCGCCGGCACGTCGCCGAAACCGAAACTCAGGCTGCGCGGTACGCGTACGATGGCGACCGTGTGGAACAGATCCACATCATGCTCCGCTACCGGCTGGTCGGGTATCTCGCTGAGGTGCAGGCAGGCATCCAGAAACTCCAGCGCATGGTCCTCGCCCGCCGCTTGCCCGACCTTGCCGCACTCCACGGTTACCGCCGGACAAAGTTCCGCAAACGCCAGCGACTGCACACCGAGGGGACGGGTGAAATACACCAGCGTGCGACTGAACAGGCTGGCCAGCCGCACGTAGCGATGATCGATACGGTTGATGCAACCGTAATGCGGGTTGATACCCGTGTTGTTATGGATATCCACGCTGGCGAACGGCCGGCGCGCGCGCATGATGTCGAACACTTCGGCCATCATGCGTTTTTCCGGCGTATCCGGGCAATCGCTGCCCGGCCAGACGCGGTTGTAATCGGGCTGCCCGGCAAGGCGACGCAGACCGTCGCGCGCGGCATCGACATTACCGATGAACAGGCTCAGCGACCGTGGAAGTTCGCGATCGTAGTACCGCTGCAACAAGGCCTGCACCGCGAGCAGGCCGGTGGTTTCGTTACCGTGCAGCAGGACCGAGACGAACAGCGGGTTGTCACGCCGCCCTGGCAGGTGCACCAGCGTCGGGCCACCGAGCAGTTCCGCGAGTTGCTGCGGGCGCGCGTCGATGAACGCCTCGGGCAGGGTTTCCGGTTGTCGCAACAGGCTTCCCATCAGCTGTCCCAGTCGTGTACCGGTTCACCACGCCGCTGGCGCTGGTAATAGGCTTCAGTCAGCGCCTGCATGTCATTGCCGTGGCGCGCCAGCCAGGCGCGCTGCCAGCTGGCGCCGGTGCAGGCGTTGCTGACGCGCTGACGGATAATGGACAGGTAATGTTCCCGGTCCGTCTCATCGATGCCCAGCAGGCCCAGCCCGTAACCCGCCAGCGGCACCAGCTTGTCCAGCAGCAGACTCTGCGCAGGCCCCTTGCGTCCGTCCAGCCAGGTGATCTGCGCATCCAGCCCGTCGCGCGCCGCGGCATAGAAGTTATCCCGCGCGGTCGCGAACGGCAACAGGTTTTCGGGCGGCACTTCACTGCGCACCAGCGCCTCGACCAGGCCATAGTAAAACGCCGCGTTGGCGATCACATCGACAACCGTTGGCCCCGCCGGCATGACGCGCTGCTCGATACGCAGGTGCGGTGTGCCGTCGTCGTCGAAACCGATCAGCGGCCGGTTCCAGCGCCAGATCGTACCGTTGTGCAAGCGCAGATGTCGCAACTGCGCTTCCGGTTCGTCGTAACGCATGGGCAACATCACCGGAAAATGCTGCTGGTTTTCCACAAAACACTCGAACAGGGATTCCTTCGCATAGCCGGTACCGAAACTGACGCGCCGCACCGGCCCGCGGCTGGCGCCGGCAAAGCCGCCCACTTCCACCGCCTGCTCGAACAACGGAATACGGGTTTCCTCCCACAACTGCTTGCCGAACAGGCAGGGTGAATTGGCGCTGGCGGCGACCAGCGGCGCCGAGAGGATCTGCGCGGCATTGTAATAGCGGACCGCCTGCTTCTGGTCGACCTTCAGGTGCAACTGCAGGGAGGTGGTCGCCGATTCCAGCATGACATCCTCGTGCACAACCCTGAGGTGTTCGCGCCCGTGGATCTCCAGCGTCAACGGCTTGCCTTCCCGTAATCGCAACACCTGCTCGTTGAGTGCGCGGTAACGCACCAGCTTCGACATGTTGTCGAGGGTCAGGTCCTGTTGACGCACGCTGGGCAGGATACCCACCATCACCAGGCGGGTGCCGCCGATGCCGGCCGCTACGCGTTCACTTTCGCGCCAGGTATCTTCGAGTTGCTGGTGCAGGCGTGACAGCGCACGCTCGCGCAGGAAGCGCGGGTGAACATTCAGTTCGACGTTGAACTGCGCCAGTTCCGGCACCACCATGGGGTCGCCCATGGCATTGAGAAAGTCCTGGTTCACCGAGGCCGGTCGTGCCTGCCGGTCAATCAGCCAGGCCTCCAGTTCCAGGCCGCACATGGGCGCACGTGTAGAGAAAGCCTGCTCCTCGAACCAGCGTCCCAGCAATTCGGTTTCCGCTGCCAGGCGTTCGCGAAACGCCTCGAAGTCAGCGTCCTGGAACTGGCTGTGGGTGATTTCATCCCCCATGCATCTCCCCCCTCAAGCGACGATCCAGCGCCTCCAGGCGCTGCGGCGTACCGACGTCGGTCCAGCCACCCGCGTAATGCTCGCCGCTCACCTGCCGCTCGCGCATGGCGTCGCGTAGCAACGGCGCGAGCGGAAACGCCCCCGGCGGCTGGCCGGCAAACAGTGCCGGCCGGTACACGCCGATGCCGCTGAACGTCAGTGCAGCATCGCCATCGTCGGTGACGACACCGTTTTCAAGACTGAAGTCTCCCTGCGGATGGTGCGGTGGATTGTCGACCAGCACCAGGTGCGCGAGACCCCGTGGCGAATGTTTCAGTTCAGCGTAAGGGTAGTCAGTCCAGATGTCAGCGTTGACCACCAGGAACGCCTCGTCACCCAGCAGGGGCAGCGCATGCTGAATGCCACCGCCGGTTTCCAGCGCACCTTCGGGTTCCGGCGAATAAAGAATTTTCACATCGAGACGGGAACCGTCACCAAGGTGCTGCTCGATCTGTTCGCCCAGCCAGGCGTGGTTGATGACCAGTTCGCGAAACCCGGCGTCGCGCAGCGCTTCGATGTGGCACTCGATCAGCGACCTGCCCCCGGCCTGCAACAACGGCTTGGGGATCCGGTCCGTCAGCGGCCGCATGCGCTCGCCGCGTCCGGCCGCGAGTATCATGGCTTTCACAGGCTGTCCGGCACCTTCGCGGCGAGTTCGCCAACGATGTTCAGCTCGGGATAGCGCGCACACACCTCGGTCACGTAGCCCAGCGTGCGCGGAATATCGGCAAGATAGCCGGGCTTGCCGTCACGGTGGTTGAGGCGCGCAAAGATACCCGCCGCCTTCAGGTGCCGCTGCACACCCATCCAGTCGAACCAGCGCAGGAAATCGGCTTCACCGGCCTGCTCCGGACGTAGTATCCCCGTTTGCAAAGCCAACTCGTGATAGCCGAGCACCCAATCCTCGACACGCTCGCGCGGCCAGGCGATATAGCAGTCCCTCAGCAATGACACCAGGTCATAGGTGACCGGCCCGATAACGGCGTCCTGAAAATCCAGCACCCCCGGGTTATGTTGCTCGCAGACCATCAGGTTACGCGAGTGATAATCGCGGTGAACACAAACCTGCGGCTGCCCCAGCGCACTGTCCGCCAGCTGGCCGAACGCGGTATCGAGCGCCGCCGCCTGCGTCTCGTCCAGCCGGATGCCGAGGTGGCGATCCAGTAACCAGTCGCGAAACAGCGCCATCTCGCCCAGCAGCAGATCGCGGCCATAGTCCGGCAGACCGCAGTCCGGCGTGGCACAGCTTTGCAGTGTCAGCAGCGCGCCCATGGCGTCCCCGTACAGGCGGTCTGCCGTGGAATCGTCCAGCGCATCCAGGTAGCAGTGGCTACCGAGATCTGTCAGCAACAGAAATCCCTGTTGCAGGTCGCTGGCCAGCACCTCAGGCACGTGCAGACCAAGGTCCAGCAGCAACCCGCTGACATGGATGAAAGGCTGGCAATTCTCCTGCTGCGGCGGCGCATCCATGAGGATATAGCTGTCGTCACCGTGGCGAACACGGAAATAGCGGCGGAAACTGGCGTCAGAAGACGCCGGGACAAGGTCCATGGCCGGCCAGTCGAGTTGTCGGGTTGCCCACTGTCGAAGCAGGTCGAGCCGGTCTGTCATGTGTATCCCGTGATTCAGCGTCAGTTAATATTGAGGGGCATTATACTGTCTGCCCGGCAACATGGGACGGCGGACGCGATTTTGGCCGGACAATTGAATATACTGCCGGTCTGTGGAATTCTCGCCGCCCGTCTGACCCAACCGAGCCAAACACCTGTTTGTGAAAACCCGACTCATTCTACTGATCACGGCACTTGGCTCCTTTCCCGACCATGTCATCGCGGCGTCCCCCGATTGCCCGGCTTCCACGCCCGACTGGGCGTGCAGCGGACTGAAACTGATCGAAGGCATAAGCAGCGAAACAAAAAAACCGGCAGACCAGCAACGACCCACCTATATCCATGAAGATCCCTACCAGCCGGTTTCCGCCTGGGCCCTGTGCCCGCCGCAACCGGTGCAGACCTTCCACCCGACATTCACAGGCAATCCCGATCAGGCGCCGACCATCCTGATTGGCAATATCGCCACCCGTGATGCTGACGGCACACTGACACTGATCGGCGATGCCGAGGTGACGCGCGCCGACAAACGGCTGAAGGCGGAGCGGGTCATCTACAAGGAGGCTGATAAGGAAGTCATCGCCGAAGGCCAGGTACGTGTCGACCAGCCCGACATGACCATGACAGCTGATCACGGCACATACTGGCTGGACCGGGATCGCGGCGTGTTCTACGACACACGGTTCCGTTTTTACAGCCGCCATGCCCGCGGCAGCGCAGAAATCTCCCGGGTGCTGGAGCCCGGCATTACCCGCTACGAAAAAGCAACCTACACGACCTGCGCCGACAACAGCAACGCCTGGATGCTGCGCGCCAGCAGGGTCACGCTCAACGAAGAAGAAGGGCAGGGCGTAGCCCGTCATGCCCGTCTCAACATCAAGGGCGTACCGCTGCTGTATACACCCTATTTGTCGTTCCCCATCGACGATCGCCGCAAGACCGGCTTTCTGGTGCCGGGCTTCGGTTCCTCCAGCCGTTCGGGCTTCGAGTTTTCACTGCCCTACTACCTGAACCTGGCGCCGAATTACGACGCCACCCTGACACCGCGCTACCTGCAGGATCGCGGTGCCCAGCTGAGTACCGAGTTTCGCTACAAGCGCCGCAATCAGGATGGCATTATCAACTATGAGATCCTGCCCAATGACGACATCACCGGTGAGAACCGCAACCGCTTCACGCTGCGCGACAGCAGTCGCTTCGGCGAACACCTGTCGACACGTATCGACTATGACAGCGTTTCCGACAAGGACTACCTGACGGATCTCGGCGACTCGTTGAGCCTGGCGAGCAAGACCCACCTGAAGCGTTCCGCGCGCGCGGACTACCGCACACGCTGGTGGCAGGCCGGAATACAGGTCGATGACTACCAGACCATCGACCGCACCATCGCGCCGGCAAGCCGTCCCTATGAGCGCCTGCCCGCAGTCAACCTGACGGCCAGCAGCCCCTGGCGTCCGCTGGGTCTGGAAGGCAACCTGAACGCCACCTTTGTCAGTTTCGATCAGGACGCGCGCGTGACGGCGGACCGCATCGATGTGCAGCCGGACATCCGCTGGCCACTGCGCAGGAGCGCGTTCGAGCTGACCCCGCGCATCGGCGTGCGTCACACCGCGTACCGGCTCGACGGCCAGGCCGCCGGTATCGACAAGGCGCAGCAACGCACCACGCCGATCGCCAGCCTGGACGGCACGCTGTTCCTGGAACGCGACCTGCAACTTGGCAGCAGGCAGTACACCCACACGCTGGAACCGCGCCTGTGGTACCTGTATGTAAAGGGCGAGGACCAGACCGACATTCCCCTGTTCGATACCAGCGAACCCACGTTCACCTACCAGGAACTGTTCGCAGAGAACCGCTTCCGCGGCGCCGACCGCATGGGCGACGCCAACCAGGTCGCGCTGGCCGTTTCCACACGGCTACTCGACGCCGACAGCGGCGCCCAGTTGTTCCGCGCCTCGGTCGGCGAACTGTTCTACCTGGCCAACCGCAACGTGACCCTCAACAACACGGCGCCGCTGACGCGCAGCCGCTCCAGCGTGGCCGGGGAACTGGAACTGGCGCTGTCGCGCGCCTGGACGGGCAAGGCCGACCTGGTGTGGGACCCGTACGACGAGCAGACCGAGCGAGGCAACCTGCGCCTGCAGTACCGCCCCGGCTACCGCAAGGTCGCCAACCTGTCGTACCGCTTCCGCCGGCAATCCCAGAGCCAGATCGACGCTTCCATCCTGTGGCCGCTCAGCCCGTCCTGGCACGTACTCGGACGCTGGTACTATGATCTGAACGCATCAGAGGAACTGGAAACGATGGTTGGTGTCGAATACGACAGTTGTTGCTGGGGTATCCGCCTGATCACCCGCGAGTACGTCACACCAAATCGGGACAAAGTCAATCGTTCCATCATGTTCCAGTTCGTCCTCAAGGGATTAACGCGAATCGGCAATGACATCGAGTCGGTGCTGGAAGATGGTATCCTTGGCTATACCGAACGACCTGAAAACTGAGACCTGAATGAAACTGATATCCCTTCTACTGACTCTGGTAATTGTGTTGCCGGGGCAGATTTTTGCAAACGAGCCCCTGAATCACATCGTCGCCGTCGTCAACGATGACGTTGTTCTGCAAAGTGAGCTGGATAACCGGGAGCGCCTGATCGTAGAACAGCTGGGCAAACAGGGCGCGCAACTCCCGCCGCGCGAGGTACTGCGCAAGCAGGTACTCGACCGCCTGATCCTGGAACATCTGCAGCTGCAGATGGCGCAACGCACCGGCGTCCGCGTTGACGATGAAACGCTCAACGCCAACCTGCGCCGTATGGCGAAACAGAATGGCATGACGCTGACCGAGTTCCGCGAAGTGCTGGAAAGGGACGGCTTTGACTATGCCGCCTTTCGCGAGGACTTCCGCAACCAGATCACCATGAACCAGATTCGCCAGCAGTTGGTCGAAAACCGGGTGCGGGTCACCGAACAGGAGATCGACAACCTGCTGGAAAGCGCGGCCGAATTCAACGACCAGTCACGCGAGTACCACCTGCTGCATATCCTGGTTTCATTGCCGGAAGCTGCCAGCCCGGAACAGATCCAGGCAGCCAGGCAGCGCGCCGAGAATATCCTTGCCCGCCTGAAGGCCGGCGCCGATTTCAAGCAGACAGCCATCGCCGAGTCGGATGCCCAGAACGCCCTCAGCGGCGGCGACCTGGGATGGCGCAAAACCGGACAGCTTCCCGGTTTCTTCTCCAACGTCATCGGCCAGCTCAAGCGCGGCCAGATAAGCGAGCTGATCCGCACTCCGAGCGGTTTCCATATCGTCAAGATCGAGGACGTGCGCGGCGAGGAACAACACACGGTACACCAGACACTGGCCAGCCACATCCTGCTGCGGCCGGATGCACTGATGACCGAAGAGCAGGTCAAAACCCGCATCACCCAGCTCTATGACCGTATCATGGGCGGCGACGATTTTGCCGAACTGGCGCGCTCCCATTCACAGGACCCCGGCTCCGCCAGCGAGGGCGGCAGTCTCGGCTGGGTCAGCCCCGGCCAGATGGTGCCCGAATTCGAGAAGGCGATGAACGAACTCAAACCCGGCGAGGTCAGCAAGCCGATCAAGAGCCGTTTCGGGTGGCACCTGATCAAGGTCATCGATCGGCGTGACCACGACGATACCGAGGAATATCGCCGCGCACGCGCACGCGAATCGATCCGTCAGCGCAAGACCAACGAAGAAACGGAAATCTGGCTGCGGCGTCTGCGCGACGAGTCCTATGTCGAGTACATCGATAACGACCTGTGATCCCGCGCATTGCCATCACCACGGGTGAACCGGCCGGCATCGGTCCGGAACTTTGCACCGCCATCGACAGCGGCGCTTTTGAAGCGGAACTGGTACTGATCGGCGATCCGCAGTTGCTGAACGATCGCCTTGCCCTGACCCGCCAGACGACATCGGAACTGCCGACCTTCGACCCTTCCGCTCCGGCCAGGGCCGGACGGTTGAGCGTCGCCCCGGTCAGACTGCACGCGCCGGCATACGCGGGCCAGCTCAATATCGACAATGCGGTCTACGTCCTGCAGACACTGGACACTGCCATCGACGGCTGTCTGAACAACACCTTCCAGGCCATGGTGACCGCGCCGATTCACAAGGCGGTCATCAACGATGCCGGCATCCCCTTTACCGGCCATACGGAATACCTGGCGGAAAGGACCGGCGGAGCCCAGGCTGTGATGATGCTGGCGGCGCCCGGCCTGCGCGTTGCGCTGGCGACCACCCACCTGCCCCTGTCGGAAGTACCGGCCGCCATCACACCGCAGCGCCTCGAAGCCGTTATCCGTTGCCTGCACCACGACCTGCGCACCCGCCTTCATATCGACGATCCGCGCATCCTGGTTGCCGGACTGAACCCGCACGCCGGCGAGAACGGCCACCTGGGCAGTGAGGATGACGACATTATCCGCCCGGTCATAGAGCGACTGTCGGCCGAGGGCATGAACCTGACCGGCCCGCTGCCCGCCGATACGCTGTTCACTCCGCCCTGGCTGGCGCGCGCCGACACGGTACTGAGCATGTATCACGACCAGGGACTGCCTGTACTCAAGTACATGGGCTTCGGACAGGCCATCAACGTTACCCTGGGACTGCCCATCATCCGCACCTCGGTCGACCATGGCACGGCGCTCGATCTGGCCGGCACCGGACACGCCGATCCCGGCAGCCTGATCACCGCCATACAGTACGCCGTGGACATGGCCGCCTGATGCACAAGGCGCGCAAACGATTCGGCCAGAATTTTCTTCACGACGCCGGTGTCATCCAGCGCATCGTCCAGGCCGTCAGTCCCAAAGCCGGTCAACGGATTGTGGAAATCGGCCCCGGTCAGGGCGCCATTACCCTCCCACTGCTTGATGCCTGCGGGAAGCTGGAGGTGGTGGAACTGGACCGCGATCTGATCCAGCCGCTGGCCGACAAGGCCGCCGGACACGGCGAACTGATCATCCACCAGCACGACGTACTGAAATTCGACTTCCGCGCACTGGCCGGCGACGACCGTCTGCGGGTGGTCGGAAACCTGCCCTACAATATCTCCACACCGCTGATGTTCCACCTGCTCGAGCAGGCGCCGGTCATCGAGGACATGCATTTCATGCTGCAAAAGGAAGTGGTCGACCGCATGGCGGCCGCACCGGGCAACGGCGACTACGGCCGGCTGTCGGTGATGATCCAGTACTACTGCAAGGTCGACCCGCTGTTCCGGGTCAGGCCCGGGGCCTTCACACCGGCGCCCAAAGTGGATTCCGCCGTGGTACGGCTGACGCCATGGCCGGAACCCCCCGCCGTGCTCGACGACCCCGATACCCTGCCGGTACTGGTACGCGCGGCATTCTCGCAACGTCGCAAGACCCTGCGCAACACGCTGAAGAAGCTGCTGCCCGCCGAATACATCGAAGCCGCAGGTGCAGACCCTGGCGCACGGCCGGAAACCATCAGTCTGGAGCAGTATATCGCGCTGGCCAACCAGCTTGCGCGGATACAAGCGGATGCAACCGCTGCGCCGGAAACTTCGGCCTGAGGACGTTATGCCGGTGCAGACCGGCATCGATTACATTGAGTTTTCCGGGTAGAACGCTGAACCCGCCGTGGCGGCCGCAATCGGTTACCAGCGACGCTGCAGGAAAATATAGGCGTCGGGTTTGTCGTTGAGACTGCCGACCTGGCTGTCGCCACCCGCTCGCAGACTGCGCTTGACGTAACCGGGGATGCTGGTGGAGAACTTGAGTGCCGGCCCGTGACTGCCGAACGGGTGTGAAAGCTGCAGCCCCGCACCGCCCTTGTCCACCTCGATCTTCGGTTTCCAGTTTTTCAACCGGGACGCGAGGTTGGTATCCTCGATGGACTGCAGCCATTCACCGGAAACGAGATCGGCGCCAAACTGCTGCAACATCATGACCGGAGCCGGCGCGGTTCGGACCGGCCCGGAAGCCTGTGCGACACTGCTCAGCACAACCCCCAGCGCGACACTGCAGGCCACCACCACCATGAGGTCTGGTTTACGATAACGCTTTGATTTCATCGTCTGCATAAGAACACCGCCGCTGCGCTTCCGAATAACCCGGTATGACGCCTGTATCCTTCACTATGCCGGCTGGTGTTACTGTTAACCCGTTCACATTTCCAGGACGTTCCCCAGTCTCGATTACTGCTGGTCCGGTCTGCTGAATAACCGCATATCGGCATTATGGGGAATTTACTTAACATGCCCGGCCGGATAGCAGGCACCGGGACAAACGCTCAACCTACTGACACAAAAAGAAAAACCCTGCCTGACAGAGCCTCTTTCAGGCGCTCTGTAAAGCAGGGCAACGGAGGCGTGGTGATTTTTGTCCTGACCTAATGCCTGATATCCCGATAGGCGGCATCGATCCAGCAACGCGGAAGATCCTCACCGGAGGGAAACTGCAGCTGCTCCTTGGCGAATTTTGCGGGATCCTGCAATTCCTCGCCGGCGTGATAACGACCCTCCAGCTCCCGCTTGCACGGATCGATCATCGCGGCCATATCCAGCACCTCCACCAGATCGCCTGTTGTCTTGTCTCTCAGGAACATAACAGCCTCCCGTGCGTCATAATTCTCACTATAAATATAGACCTGTTTGCGGCCCGGCGCTTCCCACGGAGTTGCCAAGGGTAATCTGTACCCACTGCCGCAAAGCACGTATCCTGTTACTGTTATAAGGAGCAGTAAGTAATGGCAACAGACAGTTACAACATCAAAGTCGATGTCAAAACGCAGTACGTCGAAGAGCAGTCGCACCCCGAACAGGGGCGCTATGTGTTCGCCTACACCATCACCATCGAGAACCGTGGCAAGCTGCCCGCCCAGTTGCTGCGGCGCCACTGGGTGATCACCGACGCCAACAACCGCGTTCAGGAGGTCAAGGGTGAAGGCGTAATCGGCGAGCAGCCACTCCTGAAACCCGGCGAGAATTTCCGCTACACCAGCGGCACCATGCTGGAGACGCCGGTTGGCAGCATGCGCGGCAGCTACCAGATGATTGCCGACGACGGTGTCGAGTTTGACGCCGAAATCCCGGCCTTTACGCTGGCCATTCCGCGCACGCTGCACTAAGCGGCATGCTGCGTCGGGACACGATGACCCCTTCCGGTTCACGCCCCGCGGCGCGGACCCGCGGTCGTTTTGTGCGGCGCGGGCGCTGAACGGTGGCGGTCTGGGCAATCGGCGACCTCCAGGGCTGTTACGATGAACTCCAGGGCCTGCTGGAGCAGATCGCCTTCGACCCGCGCCACGACACCCTCTGGTTCGCCGGTGACCTGGTCAACCGCGGCCCCAAGTCACTGGAAACCCTGCGTTTCGTTCACCGCCTGAACGCCATCACCGTACTCGGCAACCACGACCTGCACCTGCTCGCCTCTGCGCATATCCCCAAGTACCGCAAACACAAAGACACCCTGCACCAGATCATGCACGCCGAGGACGGCCCGGAACTGCTCGACTGGCTGCGCCGACGGCCGCTGCTGCACCACGACCGGCATAACGGCTACACCCTGATTCACGCCGGTCTGCCGCCGCAATGGGATCTGTCCACCGCGAAAGCCTGCGCCGCCGAAGTCGAGACCGCACTCCGGGGCCCTGACTTCATGGACTTCCTCAACACCCTGTACGGCAATCACCCCAATATCTGGTCGGACAGCCTCGAAGGCCACGACCGCCTGCGCTTCATTACCAACTGCCTCACCCGCCTGCGCTACTGCGACGCCAACGGGCGCCTGGCACTCGAACACAAGGGCCCGCCCGGCAGCCAGCCGAAACACCTCAGGCCCTGGTTCGACTGGCCACGCAAGAGCGCCGACATGAACATCCTGTTCGGCCACTGGTCGACACTGGGTGCCTACGACGGAAACGGAGTGCACGCCCTGGACACCGGATGCCTGTGGGGCGGCAAACTGACCGCCATGCGGCTGGATACGCCCGCGCCCGAACGGGTGGAATATGAATGTCCGGGGGCGAGATCCCCGCTGGAAGATCAATAAATTTCAATCGGGTCAGACTCCATTGATTTTCGTGGCAGGTGTCGGTCTGTCGGTGGCAGGTTTTTTCGGCTCAACGGTTTGCCCGCTACGCGGGTCCCCTGCGCTTCTCGCGCCATGTGGCGCGGTCCCAAACTCGCGGTTTCTGCGAAAC
>CAYSRA010000065.1:0-14750 GCA_964433205.1 uncultured Thiohalobacter sp.
CATGATCATGCGCGCGACCCAGAAGAAGATGATGTCGAAGCCGGTGACCAGCACGCTGGTCGGGTAGAAGGTTTTCAGGCGTTCGGTCTGCTCGGGCCAGCCCAGCGTGCTGAACGGCCACAGCGCCGAACTGAACCAGGTGTCGAGCACGTCTTCGTCCTGGCGCAGTACGACATCGTCGCCGAGCTGGTGCTTTTCGCGCACCTCGGCTTCGCTGCGCCCCACGTAGACGTTGTCCTGTTCGTCGTACCAGGCGGGGATGCGGTGGCCCCACCAGATCTGGCGCGAGATGCACCAGTCCTGGATGTTGCGCATCCATTCGAAGTAAGTGTTCTTCCAGTTGTCCGGTACGAAGCGGATGTCGCCGTTTTCGACGGCCTTGATAGCCGGTTCGGCCAGCGGCTGTACGCGCACGTACCACTGGTCGGTGAGGAAGGGTTCGACCACCGAGCCGGAACGGTCGCCGCGCGGCACCACCATCTTGTGGTCCTCGATCTTTTCCAGCAGGCCGAGGGTTTCCAGGTCCTTGACGATCTGTTTGCGCGCCACGAAACGGTCCATGCCGATATAGGGTTCCGGGATCAGGCCATCCTCTTCGGACTCATTGTCACGGATCGCTGCATCGCGCGTGAACAGGTTGATCAGGCCGCCGTGCGGCTGCTCGCTGATGGCCTTCTCGTCGCGGTGGCGTAGCCACACCTGGTAATCGTTGAAGTCGTGGGCCGGGGTAATCTTGACGCAACCGGTACCGAATTCCGGATCGACGTAGTCGTCGGCAATGATCGGGATGCGGCGGCCGGTCAGCGGCAGTTCCACGAACTCGCCAATCAGGTGCTTGTAGCGGTCGTCACCCGGATGGACGGCAACGGCACAGTCACCGAGCAGGGTCTCCGGCCGGGTGGTGGCGACCACCAGGTGGCCGGTACCGTTGCTGAGCGGGTAGCGCATGTGCCACAAATGGCCATTCTCCTCCTGCGACAGCACTTCCAGGTCAGAGATGGCGGTGTGCAGCACCGGGTCCCAGTTGACCAGCCGCTTGCCTCGGTAGATCAGGCCTTCCTCGTGCAGGCGCACGAAAACCTCTTTCACCGCTTCCGACAGACCTTCATCCATGGTGAAGCGCTCGTGGCTCCAGTCCAGCGAGGCCCCCATGCGGCGCAGCTGGCGGGTTATGTGTCCGCCGGATGTCTTCTTCCACTCCCACACGCGTTCGATGAACGCTTCGCGTCCCAGGTCGTGACGGGTCTTGCCCTCGGCCTCCAGCTGGCGTTCGACCACCATCTGGGTGGCGATGCCGGCGTGGTCGGTGCCTGCCTGCCACAGGGTATTGCGGCCGCGCATGCGGTGGAAGCGGATCAGCGCATCCATCAGCGTGTCCTGGAAGGCGTGTCCCATGTGCAGGTTGCCGGTCACATTGGGCGGCGGGATCATGATGCAGTAGGGCTCGCCCTTGCCGCTGGGGGAAAAATACCCCTTGTCTTCCCAGGTCTGGTACCAGCGCTGCTCAATTTGATGGGGGTCGTAGGTTTTTTCCATGGAAATCAGGGGTCTTTGGTTAGGCTGCAAGAATGGGCGGGGATTATACCGCACTGGGGCGGAAAGGTCGGGCGAGGCGCAGGTCGTGATATCCTGTCCACCGGAATGGCGCGGTGCCATTCGTCGAAGCCTGAAGGGGGAGTGTTGTATGTTCCGAGCGGTACTGGTGGGATTGTTGCTGTCATTGAGCAGTGGAGCGTTTGCCTTCAAGTTCCCGATCGAAATGATCGAGGGGGTCGATGGCGCAAGAATCATTGTCTATTTCAATGAAGAAGACCTCGAAGCGGACGTGCGCTGGACACCGTTTGAAGATGAGCCGCCTGTCTCCGTCGGCGAGGCGCTGGCCGCCGTGCGCACGCACGTCGTGAAGAACGCCAGTCTGGGCGACGTCACCCTGAGGGATATTCAGTTGCGCCGTATCCCCCATCACAACAACGACTGGCACTACATGGTGGTATTGCAGTCGCAGCGTGAGGGCAAGCCGGTGCCTCACTATTATGCCGTGCTGATGACAGGCAAGGTCATTCCGGCCATTCTGGAACCGGAATCCTACAAGTAGCGGGACGCTCGCCAGCTGATCGCGGGGATTTTTTTCATGGGCCGGGAATAAAAGACGGTTCCGGTTGTTTACAGGGGGACATACCTACACAACCCTGTTCAGGAACCGTCAACATGCGCAACGTACTCCATATCTTACTGGCTTCATCCCTGCTTGGTCCGGGGGCTACCCGGGCGAGTGAGCCCGCGTCGGTACCCCCGGCACCCAATGGAATTGCCTTTCCCGCAGATTATCCGAACTGGCGGGTTATCTCCGTATCACATCGTACCGACAACAAGTCGATGCGCGTGATTCTCGGTAATGACGTCGCTATCCGCGCTGCGCGTGAAGGTAACACAGCCCCCTGGCCGGACGGCACAGTGCTCGGCAAGGTGGTCTGGAAAGAGACCGCGGAGCAGCACTGGCCCGCCGCCATCGCACCGGACAGGTTTGTGCACGCCGAGTTTATGTTCCGCGACAGTAAAAAGTGGGCCGCTAACGGTACCGGCTGGGGCTGGGCGCGCTGGGTGGGCAAGGGACAGAAACCCTACGGTAAGGATGCGGACTTCAGTCAGGAATGTATCAGCTGCCACACCCCGGTCAAGGGGAATGACTGGGTATTCACCCGGCCCGCGATGTTCCCCGCAGTGTCCCGGTAAGCGGAATTCCAGCGGGTATCGCGGATGTGTCGCCGGCATGACCTGGTGTTGCAGTACATTCCCCGACTGCGGCGGTATGCGCGGGCATTGCTGGGTGATGCCGATCGTGCCGAGGATCTCGTGCAGGAAACGCTGTCGCGCGCGCTCGGCAAGCTGCACTTCTGGCAGCGCGGCAGCGATATGCGCGCCTGGTTGTTCACCATTATGCATAACCAGTTCGTCAATGACTGCCGCCGTGTTAACCGGCGCCCCGATAAGCTTTCGCTGGATACACTGGGCACGGAACCCGAGGGGGCCTCAAGTGCGGAAACGCACGCCAGGTTATGGGATATCGAGCAGGCGCTGATGCGCTTGCCGGAGGAGCAGCGTGCCGTGTTGCTGCTGGTCGGTCTGGAAGGTTTGTCCTATGCCGAGTGCGCGCGTGTGCTGGATATCCCGCAGGGTACCCTGATGTCCCGGTTGCACCGTGCACGGGAACGCTTGCGTGACTGGCTGGGTGGTGCGCCGGCTGATATCGGGCGGATACGGAGAGTGAAGTGAGCGAGAATGACAAAACCTGCAGCGACTACGATCTGCACGCCTACGCAGACGGGGAACTCGATGCGCAGCGCCGCCTTGAGGTCGAAGCCTGGCTGGCCTCCAACCCGGATGCTGCGGGCCGGCTGCGTGATTACCGGCTGATTCAGGCGCGTTTGCACGATCGCTTCGACGCGGTGCTGACCGAAGCTGTCGAGGCCCCGTCGCTGCCCGGGCGGTTCCGGTCGGGGCGACCGGGGCGCGTGGCGATGGTGGCTGCATTGATGCTGGTGTCCGTGCTGTCCGGCTGGCTGTTACGGGGAACGTTACAGGAGTCGCCGTCCAGGCTGGTGCTGGTGGATCTGGTTCAGCCGGCTGCATTTGCCCACCAGGTCTATTCGACCGATATGCGCTACCCGGTCGAGATACCGGCGCGCGAACAGGCTTCGTTGAACCTCTGGCTGTCACAGCGTATGCACACCTCGCTGCGGGCCCCCGATCTGTCCCGTGAAAACCTGCGCTTGATTGGCGGCCGCCTGTTGCCGTCCACCAACCGCATGGCGGCGCAGTTCATGTACGAAGATGTTCAGGGGGATCGCCTCACCGTGTACGTGCGCCGGATTGCCGATCCGGACGGTGCCAGCGAATTCCAGTATAGGGAGCAGGACGATCTGCACGTGTTCTACTGGGTCGATGGCGAGATGGGCTACGCTGTCATCGGCACGCAGCCGGCATCGCGCCTGGTGACGGTGGCCAGCGCGGTACAGGCGGCGTTCAGCAACGCTGCGCGGAACGGAGGTTGATCGCGCGCCCGCGCACTACCGTGGTTGTGCTTTTTCCTGTGCGATCTTCGCAACCAGTTCCGGCAGCGCAAGCTGCAGTTGCGTGCGGATGTCTTCGCCGAGTTTCTCGCTGCTCAGTTCGGTCGCACTGTGTATCAGTTTTGCCAGCTCTTCCTTGAGAATCGCTTCGACTTTCCAGCTCACAAGTTTCTGCAGGTCGTCGGTCAGATCGTTGACCAGTTGCCGGATCTGTTCCTGTCCCAGCAGTTGCTCCACGACCTCATGGCTGGTGAGGTCGGGCTCCTGTGCGGACGCCGGTGTATGGATATCGACGGGCTGTTCCAGTACCGGGATTCCATCGCTGTCGAGCTTGAGCGGTTGTTCTTCCATCAGGCCCTGATCTCGTGGGTGCGTAGCGGGTAGCCGCGTTCCTTGTAAAAGCTGTAGCGGCTGCGGCCCTGCTGGCGCACCGTGGTATCGGCGTTGACCAGTTCGGCGACACGCTCGAAGCGGCTGAAAAACAGCGGAACCCCGGCGGCCAGGTTGATCAGAACCTGACTGGCGGCGGGTTCTGCGTCGTGGCTGATCAGTACCGGCGGCGCCGGCTCAACGGCTTCCCCGACTACGGCGTGCGGCACGAAACTGTTCTGCTGAAAGGTCCACAGCAGTGTATCCAGTTCATGCGTCTGTTGCGGCGATTCGGTGTGGATGTAGATGCAGTGGCCCAGCCGGTAGGCCTTGTCCGCCAGCCGGCAGGCAAAGCGCAGTCGTGCCTGCGGCTGGCTGTCGTCGAGCACGTAAAAATCAACTTCCGTCATCGGCCTTTTCCATCAGGAACTGCGTGAGCAAGGGAACGGGGCGGCCCGTCGCACCCTTTTCCTTGCCGGATTTCCAGGCTACGCCGGCAATATCCAGGTGTGCCCAGCGGTATTCCTTCGTGTAGCGTGCCAGGAAACAGGCTGCTGTGATACTGCCGGCGTCACGACCACCGATGTTGGCCATGTCGGCGAAGTTGCTGTCCAGTTGTTCGTCGTATTCCTTCCACAACGGCATCTGCCAGGCGCGGTCACCGCTGGTCTGGCCGGCGGCCAGCAGGTCATCTGCGAGCGGCTGGTCGTTGGCGAACAGCCCGGTAGCGTGCTTGCCCAGTGCCACCACACAGGCGCCCGTCAGCGTAGCGACATCGATAACCACCTCGGGATTGAATTTCTGCGCGTAGGTCAGCGCGTCGCACAGGATCAGCCGGCCCTCTGCGTCAGTGTTCAGTACCTCGATGGTCTGTCCGCTCATGCTGGTGACGATGTCACCGGGCTTGGTCGCCAGGCCATCGGGCAGGTTTTCGGTAGACGGCACGATGCCGACCAGGTTGATCGGCAGTTCCATTTCCGCCACCGCGGCGAGCGTACCGAATACGCTGGCCGCGCCGCACATGTCGAACTTCATTTCGTCCATGGCCGAACCCGGTTTAATGGAAATGCCGCCGGAATCGAAGGTCACACCCTTGCCAACCAGCACTGCGGGTTTGTCACCCTTTTTGCCACCGTGGTATTGCATGACAATCAGCTTGGCCGGCTCGTGGCTGCCGCGCGAGACCGACAGCAGTGCGCCCATGCCGAGTTTTTCCATATCCTTTTCCTCGAGCACCTGCACCTTTAGAGCAGGAAACTGCTTCTTCAGCGCTTTGGCCTCATCGGCCAGATCGGACGGCGTACAGTAGTTGCCCGGGCGATTGCCCAGCGTGCGCGCCAGGTTCATGCCGTGGGCGACCGCAGCGCCGGCGCGGAGTCCGCTGCGGATGGCTGCGAGGTCGTCGCGGTCGGCGCTGGCGACGCCGAGTTTGCGCAGCGGACGTTTGGGCGGTTCGGCATCGCTCTTGAGTTCGTCGAAACGATACACAGCGTCTTCGCTGGCGCTGGCGAGTTGCTGCGCCTTCCAGCGGATATCGCGATCCTCGACCTCGACCTCGGTCAGCCAGCTGGTGGCATCGGTGGCGCCGCAATCCTGCACGGCACGTGCGGAGGCCGAGGCGATCTTGTTGAAGGACTGCGGGGACAGGGGCCGCTCCTTGCCGCAGCCGACCACCAGCACGCGTTTCGCCTTGACGCGGCCGGCCGGGTTGAGAATAAGCGTCGTGCGACCGCACTCGGTGCTGATGTCGCCCTGTTTGATCAGTGTGCTGATCTGCCCGCGGCTGGCCTTGTCGATGCGTGTGGCGGCGGGTGAAAGGCGGCGCGGCGACGAAACGGCGACCACCACGCAGCCACCTGCAAGTGTATCGGCGGCACCGGTTTTGGCGTTGAAGTCCATGAACTGCTCCCTCGGTTGGAATTTCGTTGCGTTATGCTGGATTATCGCTATTGCGTAAATTTAACAGGCCGGGCACTGATTTGAAATGCCGCACCGGCCGGACAGGACAGGCTTGCACATCATGTTTCCGGTATTGCACCGCTATCTCGGTCGCGAACTGCTGCGCTACTGGCTGGCGTTTACGCTGGTGCTGTGGCTGGTGTTGCTGGCGGCGCGTTTTTCCCTGTACCTGGGCCAGGCGGCCGGGGGGCGGATTCCGGCAGACACGGTGTTGTGGCTACTGGGCCTGAAATCCGTAGGGTTTTTCGTGTTTCTTATGCCGCTGACCCTGTTTCTGGCCCTGCTATGGCTGCTGGGGCGGTTGAACCGCGACAGTGAAACGCTGGCGCTGGTCGCCAGCGGCGTGGGGCCGTTGCAGTTATACCGGGCGCTTGCCGTGCCGGTGCTGCTGATTGCCCTGCTGGTCGGTGTGCTGAGTGCCTGGCTGGTGCCGCAAACCGCGGCGCAGGGCTATCGACTGCGGGCCGAGGCGGAACAACGCCTGGATGCCGCGGCATTGACACCCGGACAGTTTCACTTTCTGCGCGGCGGCAAGTGGCTGGTGTACGCGCAGCGTGCCGGCACAACCCCGAATTCGCTTGAGGACGTGTTCATTCATATCGACGGGCAGCCGCGTGCACAGGTACTGGTCGCCCGGCACGCTGCCTTGAAAAACGAGGATGGCGTTCGTTACCTGGTGCTCGGCGAAGGCTATCACTACAACGGTAGCGCCGGTCGGGCGGATTACCGGCGCCTGCGTTTCCATGACTACCGGATCCGGCTCAGTCCCGCTCATGTCGCGGTGCCGGATAAGGCGGATGCGACCGGCACGCTCACGCTGTTGCAGAGCGACTCGCCCGCCGCCCGTGCCGAACTGGCCATGCGTGTCGCGCGGCCGGTGAGTGTGCTGGTGCTGATACTGCTGGCGGTGCCGCTGGCGCGTTTCCGTCCCGGTGCCAGCCGCTACATACCGCTGTGGGCCGGTGTGCTGGCATTTACCCTGTATTTCAGCCTGCTCGGCGTGGGACGGCTGTGGATCGAACAGGGTCGGCCCATCGGCACGTTCGGCCTGTGGTGGGTGCACTTGTTGATGCTGCTGGTGGCGGTGGTGTTGCTGTGGCGACAACGGCGGTTTGCGTCATGAAGCGTCTGGACCGCTACATCGCACGTTCGCTGCTGTCGTCGACCCTGCTGGTCTGGGTGGTGGTCGTTGCGCTGGAGGGGGTATTTGCGTTTCTCGGCGAACTGGGCGACATCGGCCGCGGCAGTTACGGCTGGCAGCAGGCCGCGGCGTTCGTACTGCTGTCGTTGCCCGCCAAAGCGTGGCAGGGGTTCCCGATGGCGGTGCTGATCGGCACGCTGCTGGGACTGGGTAACCTTGCCGCCCGGGGGGAACTGAACGCCTTCCGGCTGGCGGGCTGTTCGCCGTTGCGGCTTGCCCTGTCAGTGCTGTTTGCCGGCGTGTTGATGCTGGCATTTGCCGCGCCGCTGGGCGAAGGTGTTGCGCCGACCACCAGTCAGTACGCGACCAGTCTGCGAACACAGGCGATTTTTACTGATGTGGGGATGCAGGGGCGGAACGGGTTCTGGGTACGCAACGGACGGCAGATGATACAGGTCCGGCGCGCAGAAACGGATGGCCGGCTATCGGGTATTCGACTGTACGCCATCGATGAGACCCCCGAACTGGTTAGCGCGACCGCTATCCGCTCGGCGTTACCCGTTGCTGACGGCTGGATACTGAAACAGGTCAGTCGCACGCATTTTGATGAACAGACGGTCCATGTCGAACACCGGACCGAAGTGAAGGTGGTCGACCTGATCGATCCACAACTGGCACGGTTGCTCGGGCGCCGGCCTGATACCTTCTCGCTTCCGGAGTTGATGCGTTATATCGAGGGCCTGGCGCAAGGCGGCATGCAGATCGAGCGTTACCAGCTGGCGTTCTGGCAGCGCATCAGCGCGCCGATCGCCGTGCTGGCGATGTTGCTGCTGTCAGTGGGCATGGTGTTGAGCCCGCTGGGAAGGCAGGGCATGGGGCTGCGCGTGCTGGCGGGGGTGCTCGTCGGGCTGCTGTTCAGGCTCGGCAACGAGACGGCGGCGCACGCCGGGCTGGTCTACGGCGGCGAGCCCTGGATTGTTGCACTGGCACCGTCCCTGCTGGTCTTTGCAGTGGCCCTTGTGTTGATGCGTCGCGGGTTGTGAGGCGCCGCTCTAGCGCCCTAGCGGGTTCTTGTCGAGCTGAACGATACGGGTTTCCGAATAGCGATCGTGCCAGGTGAGTTTGTCGCGGTCCACCAGCATCCACAGATAACCGGCGCCCAGCAGCAGGGCGGAAGGGATTGCCGCCATGAACCGTAACAGCGCCTGCCACAGCGTGATCGGGCCCGGGTTCATGTTGCGCAACTGCAGATTCCAGGCACGCATACCCAGCGTCTGCCCGCCGTGCATCCAGAAATAGCTGTAAAAGAAAAAGCTGATGAACAGCAGATAGGTGGTCAGAAACGGGTTGTGCTGCACCGCTTCGCCACCGGTAAACGGCAACAGGATAGCGGTGGCGACAAACCATACTGCCAGCAGCAGCAGGGAATCATAGAGCAGCGCGGCGAGCCGGCGGAACAGGCTGGCGGGCTTCGGCTGGCTGGGCGAGTCGGGCATAGGCACCTTGGTCGAGTGGGTTCGGGGCTAATGTACGACCTGTGGCACGCTTGCTGCAACGGTGACAAGCCGGCGTTGCTGTGCTATGAAACAACCTGGGAAGGCGCGACAAAATTCGCCTCCCGGACGGGATCGCCGCAAGGCGTGAAAAAAAAGCAAAAGCAAAGTAAGGAGGACGTGGATGAGTGTCTATGCCGAGCTGGCTGACATTCCCGGCGTCATCGCGGCGGGCGAATATGCCTACCGTGGCGATCGCTATAATTACAAGGGCCAGCTAAACGACGAGATGGCGCGCATGGCTTCCATCATGTGCCGCGCTACCACCCTGGGAACCCATATGCAGGCGGAAATCCTCTGCGCCAACAGCGAGGGGTGCCCGTTTGATCCTGCGCACGGCTGGATGGTGCGCGGGCCGCAGTTCAGTGTCTGTGTGGTGGCGAATGTGTTCTGTTTCCTGCAAAACGAGGACGGTCTGTTGAATCGCGTGATGAAACAGATGCAGGACGAGCTCGCTGATGTCGAGGAAATGATCTAGCCGACCAGCACGCCGGCTATGCCGTTGGAGAATAATGATGAGCAGTCTGGATAACCTGATGGGCCTGCAGGGCGCTGCCGCTGCATTTGAATTTTCGGATACCGGGGAACTGACCAGCCACCGTATTTCCGATGACTCTGACCTGACGCCTGACGCGCTGGATTTACTGGCGCATGTGTTTGTCGCCAATATCGCCATTGCCACCATGCAGGCACGTGGCTGGGAGAAAACCACCGGTCAGGCCGGTTTCTACCCGGTACAGGGTTTTACCCTGGTCGGCCTGGAGTGGTCGGCCGTTGGTAACGGGCAACGCGGTGTCGTGTTGCGCAACAGCGACTGTGATTTTGAAGCAGCCTATGCTGCGCTGGACAGTTGAGCGCAGGCCATGATCAAACAGTTACTCGCACTCGATGGTGTCTCTGTAATCTGTCATTTTCGCGATGACGGTGCACTGGTGGAAGGCTACGGTATGCTCGGCGACGAGATGATGGAACGTCTCGCCAAATTTGCGCACGACTACAAACGCATGGTGCAGGGCAATACCGACCAGTTTTCGATGTTCACCGGCATGCCCGGCTGGACGCCGCCCGGCGGCTGGATTGTGCGTGGCGTCAAAGCCACGGTGTGCAGTGTCGGCAACCTGGTGTGCTTCATCGATAACGATGAAGCGTCGCTCAATGAAGTCATGAAATCGCTGACAGAGGCCTCCCGCTACTGAAAAGGCCGGCACGACCGCTGAGGTCATGCCGGCCGGCCCGGTCAGGAACCGAACGTTTCGCGCAGGTACTTCAGGACGTTACGAAGATCACCCTCGCTCAGGCTCGTGTTGCCGCCACGCGGCGGCATGGCCATCGGCGATCCTGGGCTCTGGTAGCCGTTGGCGATGTGCTGGAGTAGCACGTCGTCGGACTTGGCAAGGCGTCCGTCCTTGCGGGTGAAGTCCGGAACACCCGGCAGTGCGCCCTTGCCGTTAGGCGCGTGACAGGCAACGCAGGTCTGGTCGAAGATAGCCTTGCCACTGAGCCCGGGAGTCGGTGCTGACGATGCCGATGTGCTGGCCGGCTTTACAGCTTTCGAAGCAACGCTGGCCGCGTTGGAAGATTGCAGAAACGTCAGCACGTCCCGGGTTTCCTGTCCGGTCAGCCCGGCACGCAGGCGCATATGGAACACCGTGGTGATCCACTGATCGTCGCGCAGTTCCTTGGCGCCGCGGATGCCGTGACAGCGTCCGCAGTTCTCGGCCCACACCCTGGACCCGCGCGCGAAGTCGCCCTGCTCAGGATAGTCGGCGGCCTGTGTAACGTTTGCCAGCATGGTGCCGGACAGGCCGAGGATGCCTGCGGCCACGGCGCTGCGAAGTTTCATTTTGTATGTCGGTTTCATGATTGTTTCTCCCTAGAAGCCGTAGGCCAGTTGTGCCAGAAAGCGGTTGTCGTCAGCGGTGCTTTTCTTTTGCCCGTCGTTAAATTCGTAGGCCACCTTGGCGATGAAGTTGTTGGTAAACAGATAATTTACCCCCAGTGCTACCTGTTTCTGGTCGTTGCTGTCGACCGCCGAGTCGAAATCGGTATAACGAACAACCGATTCCCACTTGGTGGGCAGGAATCGATAGGCCGCCTCTGCATACCAGGTTTTCCAGGTTGCGCCGGAGGACCTGGTGAGACCGCTGTTGGCCGAATCGATGCGGGTTTTGACGAACTCGCCGCGGGCGTGGAAGCCCTTGTACAGCCAGTTGAAGTCCGCGCCTATCACGGTGTAGTCCCGGCTCTTTTCGTCGTTGAGGTCGGTGACGACAGGATCGGCGCCGCTTTCGTCGATGCCGGTGGTGACGGCAGCCTTGCCGGTGGCACCCGAAACACCCAGTTCCACACCGGGCATCGGGATCAGGCCGAAGCGGCCGCCATAGACCTTCTTGCCGTCGCTATCCGTGCCAAAGCCCTCGGCTTCTATATCCTCAAGCGCATAATTCGTACCGTCATCCGTGGTCGATGTCAGCTCAGGGCCATTAGCGACATAGATCGCGTAATTGGAACGCATGCCTGCTATCGGAAAGCCGCCGCGCAATTGCAGTCCGGTCTCGGACACGGGTGCAGCACCGCCTTCCTCACCGAAGCCGGGTGGCATGGCGGGCAGCTTGTTAATCCAGCTCGGGTGCAGGTTTTGCCGGAACTGGCCAATCGGGCTGAGGAATTTGCCGGCTACCAGTGCTGCATAGTCGTTGAGGAAAAAGTCGATGGTCGTGTATTCGAGTGCGACGTCCGTCGAGCCGTCGTCAGCCACACCGAATTCCAGTTCGGATTCCAGCATCACCAGGTCGCGATACTGAAAATGGAAGATCGGTGAAAAACTGCCGACCTTGAAACTGCCATCCTGGGTCTGGGTGTTGGTGTACCCCACGTCCGCGTAGCCGGCCATGTGGATCAGGGTGTTCGGATTTTTCCATTCCACGGCGGAGGCGACATCTTTCCGGACCTGTTGCAGTTCCTCCTTGCTGGCGCTCCGGGCCTGCTGGTCCTTGAGTTGTTTCTGTACCTGTTCAAGTTGTTTCTGCAGCGTTTCGACGTTCTGGCGCAGCGTGTTCAGATCGCTGTCGGCGTGGACAGCAGGTGTTCCCAGGGCTATCGCTACAGCCGCAGCGACAGCGGACAAGGTTGTCGATCTCATGTTTATGTACTCCAGTTCTGGTCCGTTACACGAACCGGGCGTGACCCCGGGTGCAATCCGGATGTTCAAATTATGTTGGTTCGATGAGCGGTGGCGCGGGCGCAGGCCGGCCTGTGGCTTGTAATCCGTCGTCGAGTTTCGAGCCCCGCGTGGCCGATGGATTACAGACCGTTGCTTGTGACAGGAGAGGCATCTGCAGATGCCTGGGCCGCCGCTGTTACATCAGCTGGCGGTTTTCGGAGGTCGCGAGGGCGGGCTGACCACGCGGGTGGTGACAATGCTCGTTGATGACAAATGATAGATTGTGGGAAATATGATCGTGCAAGGAAGAAACACAGAAACCAGCACAGTGGTCGCATGCGCCTGCGCATGGCATCTGCACCGGGAGTCGCCGTGATGGCTGACACCTTTCCGGCAACAGTCTTGATGCAGGCCATCGAGCTGCGGATACTCCGCGTCAGCCACCTTATGCCTTGTCGCATGTTGGCAGGGTGGAGCGGGTTCACTGTTCACCTGAAGAGGGGCCGCGATGAGGGCTACAACAAGGAACAGATTGAAGAATTGCCTGTACATTTCTGTGCTGATAAATAAATCGACTGCATGCGCTATCAGTAGTGGTGTGTAGCTTGAATCATTCTCCTGACTGCGACCTTGATCCAGGTCAACTACTGGTGGCGACACCATTTTTTTTGACTGCCGGGGTTTAGTTTCCTGTCTCAGGAACTTGTTGTGTTCGTATCGGTCTCTTTGGCTGTCGAGCTACTAAAGTTTAAGGGGGTTTCAACCATTGTCTTATCGGGTACGCCGTTTCAGTCACCACTATTTTCTTCCGGTCATTGCGCTGTTGCTGATTGCGGGGCCGCTGATGGCGTCGCTTCCCCCCAGCGTCGACGGTCAGCCGCTGCCGACACTGGCGCCGATGCTGGCCAGGGCAACACCCGCGGTGGTCAATATCGCCGCGCTGGGACACATCGAGGTCAAACAGAATCCGCTGTTGATGGACCCGTTGTTTCAGCACTTTTTCAACCTGCCCCAGCAGCCGCGACAACGACAGACCCAGAGCCTCGGTTCCGGTGTCATCGTCGACGCCGACAAGGGCTACATCCTGACCAACAACCACGTCATTGCCCAGGCCGACAAAATCAGCGTTACGCTGCGCGATGGTCGTGAGTTCAAGGCCAAATTGCTGGGTACCGACAAGGCATCCGATATTGCCGTCATCCAGATTCCCGCTGAAAAGCTTACCGCCCTGCCGCTGGCGGATTCCGACCGCCTGCTGGTTGGCGACTTCGTGGTTGCCATCGGCAACCCCTTCGGGCTGGGCCAGACCGTGACCTCGGGTATCGTCAGTGCGCTTGGGCGTACCGACCTGGGGATTGAAGGCTACGAGGATTTCATCCAGACCGACGCCTCCATCAACCCCGGCAACTCCGGCGGCGCGCTGGTCAACCTGCGCGGCGAACTGGTGGGTATCAACACGGCCATCCTCGCACCCGGCGGCGGTAACGTCGGCATCGGTTTTGCCATCCCTATCAACATGGCCAGCAGCATCATGCAGCAGCTGATCGAGCACGGTGAGATCAGGCGCGGCCAGCTCGGTATCACCGCCCAGGACCTGTCGCCGGAACTGGCCAAAGCGTTCGGCATCGAGCGCAATAGCGGCACGGTCATTTCGCGCATCGAACCAGGCTCGCCCGCCGACCGCAGCGGGCTCAAGGTGGGTGATGTCATCCTGGAAATCGATGGCAAGCCGGTGCGCAGTTCCGGCGAGGTGCGTAACCGCGTCGGCCTGCTGCGTGTTGGCACCAAAGTGAATATGACCCTGTGGCGGGACGGACGCATCTTCAAGCAATCCGTTGTCATCGAGCCCGTCAGGCTGGAGCAACTGGCGGGCGAGACGCTGCACTACCAGCTCGCCGGTGCCACCTTCAGCAACCTCCCGGAAAATCTGCGCTCGCGCAACGACGCGGGCGGCGTGCTGGTCAGCGCGGTCGAACCCGGCAGTCCGGCCTGGCTTGCCAGCCTTCGCAAGGGCGACATTATCCGCTCCGCCAATCGTGTTGTCGTACACAATCTCGACGACTTCAAGCTCGCGGTCAAGGGACGGCGCAAGTTGCTGATGAACGTGCAGCGGGGTGATGGGGCGATGTTTATTCTGTTGCAGTAACGCCCGCCGATATTTTCACATTTATCGCGGGCGTTACCGGGGGTTACCGGCACCGGCGCAGTAACCTGCCGGTGGCAGATGAAATGATATGGCGCTCCCTAGGGGAATCGAACCCCTGTTACCGGCGTGAGAGGCCGGTGTCCTGACCGCTAGACGAAGGGAGCCAAAGAACGCTGAATGGATCTCACAGCGGTGCTATTATACGCACAAGCGATTCTGGGACAAGCTAATTAGAGTGAATAATCAAGGCGATATAGCGCCCGACAGCAGCCAGCCCGTTACCATACCCCGGCCGGAACACACCATTTCGCGTGCCAACATCAGTTCGGCAGCGCTCAAGGTGTTGTAT
>CAYSRA010000066.1:0-14593 GCA_964433205.1 uncultured Thiohalobacter sp.
CGCCGTGCTGCGACGTAGTCACGAGGGCGGCTGCGGTGGCCCGTGAGGGGGCCGGGAGAGCCGGCGTGGGGGATACGGAACGGGTCAGGTAACCGGTGGAAAAAATTCGGCGCACCGGCCGCACCGCGGCGACAAACACCGGGCTCGACGAGGTCATGCTGCCGTGGTGCGGCGCCAGCAATACCACGGCTGGCAGCTTTTCCGGGACCCGTTGCAACAATTGTCGCTCGATGCGGCGTTCGATGTCGCCCGGCAGGAGAATCGATCGACCATCCTGTGCAGTGACGCGCAGCACGCAGGATGCGTTGTTACCACGGATGCTGTCGCCGTCGGGCGACAGCACTTCAAACCGCACCGCGTCCCATTGCCAGTTCTGGCCCGCCCGGCAGGCCTGCACGTCACGCAACGCGGTTGCCCGCGGCTCCCCGCTGATAATTGAACCGAACGCCAGATTTGCCTGCAACGATGCGGCGCCACCGGCATGATCATTATCGCCGTGGCTGATCACCATCCGGTCGACAAACGTATAACCCTGCCAGCGCAGGTAAGGTGCCACCACTGCCTCGCCGGTGTTAAATCCGCTGCGAAAGGCCGGTCCGGCATCGAATACCAGCAGATGCCGGTGAGTCTGGACGGCAGCTGACAAACCCTGCCCGACATCGAGAACTGTCATCCAGACGTCACCCGGCGCAGGACGTGAAGAAGGTGCGAATGTTGCCGGCACCAGCAACAGCAGCCCTATCAACCGCAGTGGCACGGCGGCAGGCGCCAGCATACACACCAGCGCCAGCACCACCAGCATCAGGACCGGCGCGGAAAACGCCGGCAATTGCAACAGACTGCCCGGCCAGCTGGCAAACCATAGCAGCACCGGCCACAGCAGCTGCAACGCGCCCGCGGCGAGGTGCAGCAGCCAGCCCGACAACAGCGGCCAGCCGGACAGTACCAGTCCCAGCAACAACGGCGGCACCACCACCAGGCCAACCCAGGGAATCGCCAGCAGGTTCGCCAGCGGAGCCACGATCGACAGCTGCTGAAACCAGATCCACCCCAGTGGCAACAGTGCAATCGACAGGGCCAGCTGAAGCCGGCCGATGCTGCGCCATTTGGGCACATGGCCGTGGTACCCCACGCTCAAGTATAGAATCACAGCGACCGCGGCGAACGACAGCCAGAAGCCCGGCGTGAGTACCGATAACGGATCGAACAGCAGCACCAGCAACAGGGCCAGCGACCACACCCGCCACGGTGACGGTCGTTGCGAGGCAAAACCGGACAACATAAAAACGGTGATCATGATCAGGGCTCGCTGCGCCGGGACCTGGAAACCCGACACCAGCGCATAGCCGGACGCCGCTGCAATGCCGGCCAGTGCCGCCGCATGACGCGCCGGCCAGTACCGGCACAAACCCGTCCAGCTCCACAGCCGGCGCGCCAGCGCGAACACCAGCCCCGCCACCAGCCCGATGTGGAGACCGGAGATCGCCAGCAGGTGTCCGGTCCCCGTTGCGCGCAATACATCCCACTGTGTGCTCGACATCAGGCTTCTGTCGCCGATACCCAGTGCCCGCACCAGTGCAGCCTGCGGCCCGTCGCCAAGTTGCTTCCGGAGCATTGTTGCGAGCTGTTCCCTGTGCCACTGCACCCCGCTGCCGGGACCCTCGTCGATACGCAGGTTGTCACCCTTGCCGCGTACATACCCCGTTGCACGAACAGCGGCCGCCAGCAACCAGCGTTCATAGTCAAAACCACCCGGGTTGGCAAAACCGTGCGGACGTTTAAGCCGCACACGCAGTGACCAGCGTTCGCCGGCGCGCAACCCCGGGGCACGGCGGTACCAGTTCAGTCGCGCCCGCAGCGACAGCGGCACACATTCTCCGCCAGTGTGGTAACAATCGATTTGCAGGTAGAACCTGAGACGCCCGCCTGCCAGCACTTCCGGCAGACCCTGCACCCTGCCTTCAACCTGGATATCGCGGTTTTCCAGCGGCGCGGGCAATTGCTGGGCCAGCAGCAGCGACAGTTGCCAGCCACACCACAGGAAACCGGCCGCGCCAACAGCGACAAGCCGTAGCGGTCGCCAGGGGGTGACCAACAGCGGCAGCAACAGCACGGCACCCGGCCAGCCCGATACCGGCATAAACCCCATGAACACAGTGATCCCGACCAGAAAGGCCAGCGTGGCGTACAGCATTTCGTCCCTGAAATCCCGTTTGTCCGTTGCGGTTTACGCTACGCTACCGCCAGCAGGCAAACAAGCATTTTGTGACGCACTGCTTTGTCTGCCAGTCGCCATCTGTTAAAATGATTGCTAATTACACGCCAACCCGGCGGGTTGCTCTGATCATCAAGGGGAGAGCATGCGACATTCGGTTATATACGTTGCCCTGCTGGCGCTGGCCGCCCCGTTTGCCCAGGCTGACAATCTGAAGCTGGAGGTCGGTGCCAGCCGCTGGTCGTATGACATCAGCGGGTCCGCGCGCTACAAGACGAAGAGTTCCTCCAACGATATCGACGTCAACGATGATCTCGGCTACAACGACGACAGCCTGGGCAGTTACTACTTTTCCTTTGAACACCCGGTGCCCGTGCTGCCGAATATCCGTGTCAGCCGCACCGATATCGATACCGGCGCCAACGGCCGGTTGAGCAAAAGCGTGGTTTACGGTGACACGACCTTCGCCCTGAATGAAAATGTCAGCAGCGAATTCCGGCTCGATCAGACCGACGTCACCATGTACTACCAGCTATTCGACACGGTGCTGGATATCGATCTGGGTCTGAACGCCAAGTACATCGATTCCCGCTCGCGCATCACCGGTTCGACATCCGGTACAGAGACCGCCGATGTGTCCGGCTGGGTACCGATGCTGTATGCCGGTTTCGGCGCCAATCTGCCGCTCACCGGCCTGTCCGTCAGTGCCGACGGCAGCTACGTCGCCTACCAGGACAGCACCTTCTACGACTACACCCTGAAGGCCAGCTACATCACGCCCTGGTATCTGGGTGTCGATGTCGGATATCGCGCCATCCGCCTGAATCTCGATGACTTCGACGGTTCCTATGCCGACATCGAGTTCGATGGACCATTTGCCGGCGCGCACTTCGAATTCTAGGCAGCCCCCCCATGCGCAACTGGCCTCTGTTCGGGACGGTTGGCGTTGTACTGCTGGCCGTGCTGGCCGTTTCCTGTGCGACCTCCCCACCCCGCGACATCCGTAACAGCTGCACCATATTCGACGAAAAAAGCGGCTGGTACAGTGATGCCCTGGCCAGCCAGAAGAAATGGGGGGTACCGATTCACGTCCAGCTGGCCATCATCTACCAGGAATCCCGTTTTGTGCACGATGCAAAGCCCGCTCGCAGGAAGCTGCTGTGGGTTATACCCTGGACGCGCCTGTCGTCCGCCTACGGCTATGGGCAAATCAAGGACGGTACCTGGGACTGGTACAAGAAATCCACAGGTAATCGCTGGGCGGACCGCGACGACTTTGAAGACGTGGTCGATTTTATCGGCTGGTACGGCAATGTCTCACACCGCAAGCTCGGCATCAGCAAATGGGACGCCTACAGCCAGTATCTGGCCTACCACGAAGGCCACGGCGGGTTTAAACGCAAGACCTACAAAAAGAAGCCCTGGCTGATGAAAGTCGCCAAAAAGGTCTCGGCGCGGGCTTCTGCCTACCGCGCCCAATTGAAACGTTGTGAAGACGAACTCGATCGGGGCTGGTGGTTCTTCTGAGCGGCTTTCAGCCGGTCAGCACACCGTCATCCAGATGCAACACGGAGTCCATGCGTTCCGCGAGCTGGATATCGTGGGTCACCACCACGAAGCTGGTGTTGAAATCCCGGTTAAGTTCCAGCATCAGTTCGTAAATATGCTCGGCATTACGTCGGTCCAGGTTGCCGGTCGGCTCGTCGGCCAGCACACAGTCCGGGCGGGTTACCAGCGCCCTCGCCACTGCAGCACGCTGCCGCTCCCCGCCGGATAACTCGGATGGCTTGTGCCCGCTACGGGCTTCGAGCCCGACGCGTTTGAGCATATCGACCGACTGTTCGCGCGCCTCGGCAACCGCACAACCGCGGATCACCAGGGGCATGGCAACATTCTCCATGGCGGTGAATTCGGGCAACAGGTGATGGAACTGGTAGACGAACCCCAGGTGTCGGTTGCGCAGCCGGCTGCGTGCCGCTTCGCCGAGCTTGCTGAAGCTTTGCCCCATGAGTTCGACGTCCCCGCTGG
Organism: uncultured Thiohalobacter sp.; assembly: GCA_964433205.1. Classification (GTDB taxonomy): domain Bacteria; phylum Pseudomonadota; class Gammaproteobacteria; order DSM-19610; family DSM-19610; genus Thiogranum. Next base: position 4,244 of record CAYSRA010000066.1, read on the forward strand.
TCGGCCGGTCCAGTCCGCCGAGCAGGTGCAACAGGGTACTTTTGCCACTGCCTGAGCTGCCGACGATCGCGAGCTGCTGACCGGCATTCACGCACAGGTCCACCTGCTTCAGCACCGGTACGTGCAGGTTGCCGTCGCTGAACGTCCGCCCCAGACCGGTACAGGACAACACGACGCGTCCCGGCGCATCCTCTCTTCCTTCCGGAGCCGAACAAGGCGAGGTTGCGGGGTTTCCGGGAAGCTGCGCGGTGATGTTTGCCTTGTCATTCATAGCGCAGCGCCTCTGCCGGCTGGGTGCGTGAAGCGCGCCAGGCGGGATACAGCGTGGCAATAAAACTCAGCCCAAATGCCACCGCGCCAATCTGCCAGACATCGGGCCAGTTGATCTTCGAAGGCAGGTCGCTGATGTAGTACACATCGGCCGGCATGAACTGGACACCAAAGGCCTGTTCAATGGCCGGCACGATGGTTTCGATATTCATCGCCAGCGCGATGCCGCCTGCCAGCCCCAGTGCGGTACCCAGTACGCCGATCAATGCGCCCTGGATCATGAAGATGCGCAGGATCACGCCCGGCGTGGCCCCCAGCGTACGCAGAATGGCGATATCGGCGCGCTTGTCGGTTACCACCATGACCAGCGTCGACACAATATTGAACGCCGCTACGGCTACGATCAGCGTCAGGATCACGAACATGACGCGCTTCTCGGTCTGCACGGCACGAAAGAAATTGGCGTGCTGGCGTGTCCAGTCATCGACCCGAAGGTTACCGCCCAGTTGTTTTGCCAGTTCTCGCGCCACACGCGGCGCCTGGAACAGATCGACCAGCCTGAGTCGCACGCCACTGACCTTGTCACCCAGCTTGAACAGGCGCGCTGCATCCTGCATGTGCACCAGTGCAATGCCGCGATCGTATTCGTACATGCCGACTTCGAAGATGCCGACCACCCGGAAACGTCTCAGCCGCGGCAGGATGCCGGCCGGACTGAAATTGGCCTGCGGCGTAACCACGGTGATGCTGTCGCCAACCCTGGCACCAAGACTGTAAGCCAGTTCGCTGCCGAGAATAATCCGGTATTCACCGGCCTGCAGGTCGTCGAGTCGGCCGATGCGCATGTGTTCGCCCACTGTCGACACCGCGGGTTCACGCGTCGGCAGAATGCCACGTATCAGGGCGCCGCTGACCTTTTTGCCCTGCGTCAACATGACCTCACCCTGCACATAGGGCGCGACACCCACCACCTCCGGATGCTGCAACGCCAGCCCGGCGACGCGGTGCCAGTCCTGCAGGGGCTCCTGGTAACCGCTGATACTGGCGTGCGACGCCATACCCAGAATACGGCTGCGCAGCTCCTGTTCGAAGCCGTTCATGACTGATAGCACCGTAATCAACGCCGCAACGCCCAGCGCGATACCCAGCATCGAAATCAGGGAGATGAAAGAGATGAAGTGGTTACGGCGCTTGGCGCCGGTGTAGCGCAGGCCAATCCAGATTTCCAGGGGTCGAAACATGCGGGGCATTAAATCACAAGCGCGAGCTGCCGAAAACAGTTGATGTACTTCGTAAATTCAACCAGAAGGATAATCATCATGCGGCCCACCCGCCTTTTGTTGCTGTTGTCGCTCGTCTCCGGCCTGTATGCGCAGACCGCCACCGCCGATACCCTGCTGGTCGAATCAGTCCAGTCCGCCATCGATGTGAACCGTCCCGAACGGGGTATGACCATGCAGCAGGTCCTGCAGAACTGGGGGGAACCACAACGGCGCGTCGGCCCCGTCGGCGACCCGCCGATCAGTCACTGGATCTATGATGACTTTGTGGTGTACTTCGAAGGCAACCGTGTCGTGCACGCCGTTGTGCCACACAGAAAATAGCAGAGCCTGACCCGAATCCGGCGTGCTGAACTCCGGTCGCCCGGCGGGCTGTTAGCATTCCCCGACAACGCCGGTACAATCGGCCACCATGAGCGTACCCGACCTCCGACTGCCTGCCGAATGGGAACCCCAGGCCGGCGTCATGTTGACCTGGCCGCACAGCAACAGCGACTGGCGCCACCTGCTGGACGATGTCGAACCGGTATTTCTGCAACTCGCAACCGAAATCGCGCGCCGTGAAACGGTCCTGATCAACTGCATCGACGCACCGTGCGCTGCCCGTGTTCGCGCATCACTGTGCGAAAGAGGCGTTCCTGAACAACGTATCGTTACTGCTGTTGTTCCCTCCAACGACACCTGGGCAAGGGATCACGGCCCCGTCACGCGCCTGCACAACGGGCGTCCCGAACTGCTGAATTTCGTTTTCAACGGCTGGGGCAACAAGTATCCCGCCGAGCAGGACAATGCCATTACCCGACACCTGCGCGATAGCGGTGTGTTCGGCTGCACGCCGGTTATCGATGTGGATATGGTGCTGGAGGGGGGCAGCATCGACAGTGACGGCGCGGGTACACTGCTCACCACCCGCCGTTGCCTGTTGCACCCGCAACGCAACCCCGGGCTCGATGCGCGGGCCGCCGAAGCGCGCCTGCACGAGCTGTTCGGCAGCGCGCGCGTACTGTGGCTGGATCACGGCGAGCTGGAAGGTGACGACACCGACGGGCATATCGATATGCTGGCGCGCTTCGTGGCGGTGGAGCATATCGTTTACCAGCGCTGCACCGAACCGGAATATTCTGCATACCAGGCGCTCAACGCCATGGAGGCCGAACTGCAGACACTGCGCACTGCGGGCGGCGAACCCTATCAACTGACGCCCCTGCCCTGGCCCTCGCCCAGATACAATGCGGCCGGCGAACGGCTGCCCGCCAGCTACGCCAATTTCCTGCTCATCAACGGCGCGGTACTGGTGCCGGCCTACGACGACGCACAGGACGACGCCGCCGCGGCACAGTTGCAACAGTGCTTTCCACAGCGTGAGGTGATCCAGATCCCCTGCCTGCCGTTGATCCAGCAGTTCGGCAGCCTGCACTGCCTGACCATGCAGTTTCCGGCCGGTGTTGAGTTCCGGCCTGCAAACCGCTGATAATGACGACCCAATGAATCCGTCAACCGTCAGGGTCGCCGCCGTGCAGATGGCCGCATCGGCCGACCGCGCCACCAACCTTCGCCACATCGACGACCGGCTCGCACAGGCAGCCGACGCCGGCGCACAGCTGGTGCTGCTGCAGGAACTGCACAACAATCGCTATTTCTGCCAGACAGAAGACCCGGACAACTTTGATCTTGCCGAATCCATACCCGGACCGGGCACGGAGCACCTTGGCGAGCGGGCGCGCCAGCTCAGGCTGGTGATCGTGGCCTCGCTGTTCGAACGCCGCGCCGCGGGGCTCTACCACAATACCGCGGTGGTGCTGGACAGCGATGGTTCGCTGGCCGGCCGTTATCGCAAAATGCACATCCCCGACGATCCGGGTTATCACGAAAAATTCTACTTCACACCGGGCGACCTCGGCTTTCACCCCGTTCAGACCCGCATCGGCAAGCTGGGAGTGCTGGTGTGCTGGGACCAGTGGTACCCGGAAGCGGCGCGCCTGATGGCGCTGGGCGGTGCCGACCTGTTGTTGTACCCCACCGCCATCGGCTGGGATAACAGCGATGACGAGGCCGAACAGCAACGGCAGCTCGACGCATGGATGACGGTGCAACGCGCACACGCCATCGCCAACGGGCTGCCGGTGATCGTGTGCAACCGCACCGGGCACGAAGCAAACCCGCAGACTGATACGCCCGGCATCCGGTTCTGGGGCAACAGCTTCATGGCCGGCCCGCAGGGCGAAGTACTGGCACGCGCCGCTGCAAACGAGGAAACACTGCTGATTGCCGACATCGACCTGCAACGCAATGAACAGGTGCGGCGCATCTGGCCGTTCCTGCGTGACCGCCGCATTGACAGTTACCACGACCTGACGCGCCGCTTCAGGGACTGAACCACACGGAAAAATATCATGATCCTTATCCTGCAACCCGACATCAGCACCGACAGCGAGACCTTCCGCACCCTGGAAGCGTTTCTCGACAAGCTGCCCAATATCCGCCACCGCGTCCACCAGGAAACCGGTGCCCAGCAACTGCTCACCGAGGTCTACCTGGTCGGCGACACCGCCGGATTGTCGCTGGAAGACATGCAGAACCTGCCCGGCGTGGAACGTGTGGTGCGGGTATCCGAGGAGTATCGGATACTGGGCCGGCACAAGGACGACAGGCGCCCCACCTGGTTCGAGTACAACGGGGTGCGCTTCGGACAGGACACGCTTCATGTGTTTGCCGGTCTGTGCGCGGTGAATACACGCGAGCATGTCGAAATCATGATGAAGGCCCTGCAGGAGCGCCGACAGGTCTGCACCCGCATGGGCGCCTACAAGCCGCGCACCAGCCCCTACTCGTTCCAGGGACACGGCAAGGCCTGTCTGCCCTATGTGTTCGAACTGGCCGGCAAGTACGACATCAAGGTGATCGCCATGGAGGTCACACACGAAAGTCACGTCGATGAAATCACCGAGGCACTGGAACAGACCGGCAATCCCACCGGGGTCATGTTACAGATCGGCACACGCAACACGCAGAACTTCGAGCTGCTCAAATCGGTCGGACGCCAGAACCGTTTCCCGGTACTGCTGAAACGTGGCTTCGGCATCACGCTGGAAGAATCCCTCAACGCGGCCGAGTATCTCGCCAGCGAAGGCAATCGCAACGTGGTGTTCGGGCTGCGCGGCATGAAAACCAACATGGGTGATCCACACCGCAACTTTGTCGACTTCGCCCACGTACCGGTGGTGAAACGCCTGACGCGCATGCCGGTGTGCATCGATCCTTCACATTCGGTCGGCTCGCGCGACATGGCGCCGGACGGCATGCTGGATGTCATGCACGTCGCAGCGCAGGGTGTGGTCGCCGGCGCCAACATGATCCTGGTGGACTTTCATCCCGATCCTGCCAGTGCACTGGTGGACGGCCCGCAGGCGCTGAGACTGGATGAATTATCCTGGTTCCTCGACGATGTGCAGATTGCCCGCGATGCCTACCTGAAACGGCAGCAACGCGCCGCGCAGGCCGCAACGCAATAACCCCGCGAACCGGCCCGCTCGTCCCGGTCAGCTATACTTGACAGCTATAGACTGAATCAACCGGGAGGCCGCCATGAGAACGTTACTACTGGCAATCCTGCTGGGGTGTTCGACGGTCTGGGCCAGTGAAAAGGCCGAATTCGTGCAGACCCCCTATACCGCGCAGAAGGTTCTGTTCGATTTCTATTTCGACAGGCCCGAAAAAATCAATTCCGCCCTGTACTGGGTGCGCTCGCTGATGAACCCGCTGCTGGATTCACCCTACGATTTCGCGCCGGACGACCTGCACCTCATCGTGCTCATTCACGGCACGGAAATCGTCACCGTGGCGAAGAAAAACTATACAAAGTACAAGGACGCCGTGGAGCGCATGCGTTACTACGCCGCGCTGGGCGTGGAGTTCCGGGTCTGCGGTCTGGCCGCGGATGACTACGGTTACCGGCTGGATGACTTCCAGGACTTCATCCGGCTGGCCCCGTCGGCGATGACCGAGATCGCACACTGGCAACTGCAGGGCTACGCACTGGTGACGCCGCGCATTATGGAAAAAACGCTGTCGATCGAGGAGATCCGCTGAACGCGCCTAACGGACGCGTTTCAGGCTGTTGCGATCGAAGTCACGGTCGGTCAGGCCGGTCCGGAACCTGTAATTGCTCCAGATGAGACGGGTGCTTTTGCCGGTCTGATGGTTTTCCATGTACATATCGTGGGCGCGCCAGTAGCGCCCCAGAAACTGCCGGTAATCACTGAAAGTCAGCGTTTTCAACGGGCTGTTCTTGCGATCGTAGTAGTCGATTTTCTGCGGGCGGTATTCTTCCTTGTCGATCCACACCACCTGCCGCGTATAGCCGGAATAGGGATCGACCGGGTCGCGTTCGATGACAAAGCAGTCCATGCCGTTGTACATCTCGTCGCGCAGATACTTGTAAGTGTACTTCTCGACTTCCTGCGAAGACAGATCCTCGTAGGCAAACTCGCTGCCCATGAACGGCCCGGATTTGTTGCGCGAGGAGATACGCTTGACGCGCTTCAGCGCCGGCAGGTACAGCCACTGGTCGTCCGGACCAGTCTTGTGGGTAAAGCTCAGGAAAACAGTACCCCTTACGTCAGCGGGACTATCAAAAATGATCAGGGTCTTGTCACCGTCGTTCTCCTGCTCCAACGTCTTGACGCGGATATCACGGCTGCTCTCGTCGCCCCGCTTGTTGCGCAACAACATGCGCATCGAGGCGGTGGAATCGTGAAACCCGCTGTCACGACGGTCGGCTTCAACCGCTATTTCGAGCCCTTTTTCCTGCGGTGTCTGCGCAAACGCGCTAAGCGACAGACTCAGCAGAATCAGCAACCAGAGCTTTTTCATATTCCTCACCCTTATCCAGCGCTATCAACAGCGTTGGTAACAACAGAAAATCGGCCAGCAATGCCAGTCCGATGGTAATAGCCGTCAACAGCCCCATACCCGAGTTCAACTCGAACGGCGAATAGACCAGCACCAGGAAACCGGCCATCAACACCGCAGAAGTCGTCCACAACGCTGTACCGACAGTGTGGAAGGCGTAACGCACCGCGTCCGGGGCCGACAGCCCCTCTTCCCTGCGCGCGCGCAGGTACTTGCTGAGGAAGTGTACCGTGTCGTCGACCACAATACCCAGCGTCATACCGGCCACAATCGACAGTGCCAGCCCGACCTGACCGACCAGCAGACCCCACAGACCGAACGCCATGCCGGCCGGGACCAGGTTGGGGATGATACTGATCAGCCCGATGCGCAGCGAGCGCAGCGCAAACACCAGAATGAAGGAAATCAACACCAGCGCAATGGTCGTACCCACCAGCATACTGTGGATATTGCGCTTGCCGATATGCGAGAACATAACGGCCGGACTGGCACCGTGGGCCTGCATCGACGGCGGCACATGCTCCTCCAGCCAGTGCTGCGCCCGCGCTTCCAGCGCAATGGTCTGGTTACTGGAAAGACTGTCGATGGACACATCCAGCTTGGTCGCCGATTTGTCGACGTTGATCTGGTTATTCAGGTCGAGGCCATAGGGCAGCGACATCTCGTACAACAACAGGTATTGCGCGGCCATGTCGCGCTGGTCAGGCAGGCGGTACCAGGCAGGATCGTCGCCGTGCAGGTTCATGTTCAGCCGCTTCATGGTATCCGACAGGGTGGTGACGTGCTTGACCTCGGGTTGCTGGCGGTACCAGTTGGCAAAATCGTCAAGATTTTTCAGGTACGACGGCTCACTGATGCCGCCCGATTCACCCGCGCCGAGCGAGTAGGAAATACTGTACAGGCCGGTCAGGTGTTCGGTGACGTAGTCGGTATCGACGCGAAAGGCGACCCGGTCATCAAAATATTTAACAAACTCGTCATTCAGTTCGTTACGCGGCACAAACGCGATCAGTCCGATCACCAGCGCCGCCATGCCTGCCAGTACAGCCCTGTGGTGGCCAACGATCAGGTTCGCCAACGCGTCCATGACCGGCGCGGAGCGTCCCCGTCCGGAACGTTTCCGAACCGGCAACAGCAGCATCAGCGCAGGAAGCAACGCGATACTGTAGATGAACGATGCAACGACACCGATAGCGACAACATTGCCAAGGTCGCGGAACGGGGGCGCATCGGAGAAATTCATCGACATGAAACCGATCGCCGTTGTTAGTGACGTTATCATGATCGGCTGCAGGTTGATGCGCAGGCTCTCCAGCATGGCGTCGCGTTGCGACTCGCCGCCACGCACTTTCTGCAGAAATGTCACCAGGAAATGCACGCTGTTTGCCACCGCCAGCGTCATGATCATGGTCGGCGCACTCGCCAGCGGCGGTGTCACCTGGATGCCGATCCAGCCGGCAATCCCCATTGCGGTTGCGATCGACAGCATGATCACCAGCAAGGTCGCAAACGTCGCCGCCAACGATCGCAGCAACAGCAACAGCATGAGGATAATCACGACGAACATGATCGGTACGAGCGTTTGCATATCGCTCATGGCCATTTCTGAAAATGCGTTGTTGAGCAGCACCACGCCGGTCAGGTGAACTTCCAGATCGGGATAGCGCTCCAGCAGCTGATCGACCAGCCCGCGACTGAAGGCAACGACCTCGGGCACCTCTTTTTCGGGATTGATGCCCGGCAGCTGAACAATAACGTTGACCCCCGTGGTACTGGCATCCGGGGAAATCAGGCGATTGATCAGCAGCGGCTCGGCGAGCGCGACGCCACGTATTTTCTCCAGTTGCGTGTTATCCAGGCGGGCGGGATCGTCAACCAGATCCTCGACGACAAGATCGTCGCCTTCCGCGTAGGTATGCTGGAAATTGGTGACCGAGTCGACACGAATCGAGTACGGAATCTGCCAGGCCGCTTCGGTCAGCCAGCGAATTGCTTCCAGCGTCTTCGGCGTGAACACGTCGCCATCGGCAGGCGTAATCGCAAACAGCACATTATCGGACTTGGTGTAGGTATTCTGCAGGTTTTCGAACGCCAGCAGCTGCGGATTTTCCTTGCTGAAGAAAATCCGGTAATCGTTTGAAAAGCCGAGGTGACGTGCACCGCTCGCCGCCACAAAGACTGCAGCGAGTGCTCCCAGGAATAACATCCATCGCCAGCGAACCAGCTGGTCTGCGAGTATCCTTGCCATTTGATTTCCTTGTTATCCGGTTCAGTGCGTTTTCAGCGACTGAAGAAACTGTATCAAACCCCGGTTGCAGGCTTTAAGCCGCTCCCTGCTCTGGGCGGCCTTGGCAAGCCCGATACAGCCTTCCATAGCCGCCATGACAAACATCGCGATCTCGTCACAGTTACAGTTCGCACGGATCCTCCCCTGCTGCTGCGCCTGTTCCAGTGCCCCCTGCACGGCACCGTGCCACATTTCGAACGCCCGATCCAGACGCTGGCGGAAGCCCTCGTCCAGAGGAGACATCTCCTGGGCAAGATTGTTCAGCGGGCAGCCGTACTGGATCATTTCCGGGGGCTTGGTGTCCGGCATCTGCTCGATGACATCGATCAGCCCCTGCAGGGGGTCATCTGCGCCGCGCAGCGGCTGGACCCACATCGCCTGCATGGTCGGGAAGATAACCTCATCGACGACCGCGTAGCCAAGTGCTTGTTTATTCGGAAAATGATGGTATAGCGCGCCCTTGGTCAGCGCTGTCGCCGCAAGTACTTCATCGAGTCGCATGCCCTGAAAACCGTTGCGATAAATCTCCATGAAGGCCGCTTCAAGTATACGCTGACGCGTTTTATCCGGGTTCCGTTGCGCCCTGGCCGCATTCTCTGCCTGTTCCATCACTCACCTGCCTGCCGCACTGAAGCCGCATTATTCGGGAACTTTTCCCGGAAAGCTATTGACAAACCATCCGGTCGGTTCGTATTCTACCGACCAAACAGTATGCGGGCAAGTCTCGTACCTGACACCACTCTGCCGGAGAACGCACGATTATGACAGCCACGACACTCGACCTCTGCATCGGCGAAGTCATTCCGGACCGCCGTCTGGCCTCTAACGCTCATTCGGGAACGATCGAGTTGCGCGGCAAGCGCATGCGGGTCAACGTCAGCGAAAGCGCGGTTCAGGCATTACTGGACCGGGACGCGCCGCTGCTGGTCGAACTGGAACTGTATTTCAGCTGCCTGGTGCGCAAGCAGGTGCGCTTCACGGCACCACCGGAAAAACCGTCGACCGACGCAGAGTGCGCCCGCATCCTGCGCGGCCTGTACGCGAATTTCCGCGCCGTCACGACCGCCCACTGCCGCATCGATGAAACCGACGGGAAACCCCCGGTGGAAACGCTACCGGTAAAACGCCCGGACCTGTTTGTTCCGGACTGGCTGAAAATTGATTTCCGTCGCGGCCGCTGGCTGGGCGAATACGGCTTCAAGAACGACCTCTGACCCCTTAACCCCAAAGACGGGAGGTTTACCATGACCAGTGAAACAACCAGTACCGATATGGACCAGTGGCTCGACCAGAAACTCGACCAGCTGCTGCCGAACAAACTCAAGGACATCGAGGAGTCAAAGACACCGGCCATGGCGATTATCGCCACCAAGGGCACGCTGGACTGGGCCTATCCGCCCTTTATCCTCGCATCGACATCTGCCGCGCTGGGCTGGGATACCTCGATATTCTTCACTTTCTATGGCCTGCTGCTGCTGAAAAAGGAACTGCCCTGTGAGGTCAGTCCGCTCGGCAACCCGGCCATGCCGATGAAAATGCCGTTCGGGCCCAAGTGGTTCCAGAACATCAACTGGAACATGCCCAACCTGCTGATGGCCGCTG
>CAYSRA010000067.1:0-14579 GCA_964433205.1 uncultured Thiohalobacter sp.
TGTCTCTCATAGGGCATTACGTTAATCTACCCACTCGATTTGGGGAAGAGCCGAAAAAGGTGGTGTTGTCCGGGATGACGACGGGCACGCTGTCCGGATGATGGGTATGGTCAAGGATATAACCGAACGCAGGGCAACCGAGCGGGAACTCCAAGACAGTCAACGATTGCTGCGAAACGGCGAGTCGCGCCGGTTGTCCGATGAGCGCCAGCAGCGCGAAACACTGGTCCGCGAAGTGCATCATCGTATCAAGAACAACCTGCAGGGCATTCTGGGGCTGTTGCGTCAGGGGCTTGGCGAACATCCGACGCTGGCGGGTGCCATGGAAAATGCTATCGGCAAGGTACGCTCGATTGCCATCATACATGGACTCCAGAGCCGCGGGGCACATGGGGAAATTTACCTGTGTGAAATCGTGGAGGCGATTGTTCATGCGGTGAGGGAAGTTTTAGGCACATCGATCAATCTGAGGCTGGAAACAAAAATTGACTCTCCCTTGAAGGTTCTTCCGGAAGAAGCGGTACCGGTGGCGCTCATCCTCAACGAGTTGCTGACCAATGCCATAAAGCACGCGGGGGGCGGTGCCAACACCCTCGATACCCGCGTTGAATTCACCACACATCAGGACCGGGGGATAATACGGGTTGACAACCCGGCTTCGTCAGCAGGCAAGGATTTCGATTTCGCCAGCGGCAAGGGGCTGGGAACAGGTCTGGAACTCGTCCGCTCGTTGCTGCCCCACCAGGGCGCAAGCCTGGATATTCGCTATGAGGGGGTGGTGGATCGGATCGAAGCCAGTTTCGTGCTTACTCCCCCCGTCATCATGGCGGCTGACCGGGATGACCGCCCGCCGGTTTTGGAAGAAATAAAAAATGACTGTATAGATCCTGTTAGTCCGGGATCCTGAAAAAATGCGTCCTGCCGGCAGGACGCAAAACGTCGGAGGTGAATTAATAAACAATGTGCAATAAAAAATTACTGATTGTGGATGATGACCGCCTGGTTCTGGCCACGCTGTCCAGTAGCCTGGAAAAGGCCGGCTACGCGATAACGTCGGCATCAGGCGGCGCAGAAGCGCTCGACCTGATAGAGCAGGAGGACTTCGACCTGGTGATGCTGGACATCCGTATGCCGGATATTTCCGGTATTGATGTTTCCGCCAGACTTAAAGCGAAAGGGATGCCTTTTGTCGTATTGACAGCCTATGGTGATACTGAACTGGTCGAATCCATGGTCGATAACGGCGCGCTCGGCTATTTGATCAAACCGGTCGATATCGAACAGATTATCCCTGCCATCGAGGCTGCCCTGCAGCGTTCCACGGAAATAAAGCATCTCAGGGAAAGCGAACAGAACCTGCAATGTGCGCTGGAGGGGGACAGGAATACCAGCAAGGCGGTCGGCATACTGATGGAACGTTATCGTCTGACAGGCGAGGACGCCTTTCAGATGTTAAGGATGCACGCCCGTTCGCAGCGGCGAAAGCTGGCCGAAGTTGCCGGTGAACTGGTAGGCGCCGAGACCATCCTGAACGATGCATCTTTCAACACCATGCTCAAACATCATCTATGATAGAGACTTGAAAGAACCGCAAGTTATTTGCCCGCCCGATCTCCGCGGCAACCTTCCCAGGGCCTGACCCCAGCCCGTTCATCAATTCAGATACAGCCGGCGCTCTGTCGCGCGCGAGTCTGCATTGCGTATCGGGACCGGAGTAGTTATCAATCGCCGCAACGACGGAACGCTCTACTCTGAGAAAAATTCCCTGACATCACTCGACCCGTCATACACACCATCGAAAAAGACGCAATTGTGACGGTTGTCGACAGATTACCGGCGCTTGCGTCTGCTCATCGGCCGTAGACAGGGGGGTATCAGGCCATTATAGACTGGCACAGTATTTGTATGGTAATCGGCTGGAGATAGCAAAACCGCCTTCTGGCACCTCCGCTGCGTTGCCCGATCCCCGCCACGCAAATGTTCAGCTACGACGAAATGGATATTTGCAGATTCGGTCAGGAAAAAAGGGGATGTAGCGCGATGTATGATTCAGAACCACAGGTCACAGCGATGTGGCCGTCCTCACCAGCAAGCCTTTACGGGCACTATTCACCAAACCGGTGTCCTTCGACACCCTCGAAACAGTTTTCTGGCGATGCCAGAGGCTCCCCTGTGCGTATTGTTCCATGTGTGAACCTGAAGCAAACAAGATATTAACAATGAACTGACAAATGGGTGGATTTTCAAAATGAAACTGACGATTCAGAATAAATTGTTTATGGGTTTCGGTGCGGTACTGCTGATTATCGCACTAGTCTCGATCAACAACTTCGTAAAGTTGGGTAACGTATCCGAATCAGAGCACCGCCTGATTAAACTGCGCCTGCCGACAGTGATGGCCGGCATGCAGCTTACCGATGGCATCCACCTCTCACTGGCCGGGCTGCGCGGCTACATGATTCTGGGCAAGGACCCGAAGGTGGCCGAGAAATTCAGGGCCGAGCGTCAGCGTGGCTGGGATCAGATCGATCAGGCTGTGCATAAGATGGAGAAATTCTCCCGGAACTGGACTGACCCGCGCAATATCGAGATGCTGGAGGAAATGAAGGGGCTGGTTGAGGAATTCCGCACCGCCCAGCAGGAAGTGGAAGACATCTCGCATACGCCCCGGAACATCCCCGCCTTTAACGTGCTGCTGACCGAGGCCGCACCGCGGGCATCCAGAATTCTGGAGGCTGTTACCACCCTCATCGATGAAGAGTCGAAGCTGGGTGCGACGGCGGAACGCAAGAAACTGCTGAAGCTGCTGGCTGACAGCCGGGGCTCGTTTGCCGTAGGTCTGGCCAATATCCGCGCCTACCTGCTTTCGGGGGACACCCGGTTTGCCGATAACTTCCGCGCCAAGTGGAAGGTGAACGAGGCGCGCTTCAAACAACTGTCGCGCATGACCGGCCTGTTCAACAGGGCCCAGACCAGAGCGTGGAAAACCTACAAGAGTCTGCGTGCCGAATTCGCGCCATTGCCGGCAAAAATGTTCGAGCTGCGCAGCGGCGAGGACTGGAACCTTGCCAACTACTGGCTGGGTACCAGGGCGGCGCCCAGGGCCAGCGCCATTATGAACATCCTTAAGGAAATGCGCGCTTCGCAGGATAACCTGGCTGAAATGGATCAGATGAGCCTGGAAAGTGAAACCGCCTCCATGGAGACCATGATGGCTCTGGGCACGTTGATCGCTCTGGGGCTTGGCGTATTTATCTCCATTTATATCAGCCGCATGATCAGTGTACCGCTGAAGCAGGTCGTGGGCCGCGCCAAGGCTATTGCCAGCGGTGACCTTACCGGTTCTGCGCTGAAACTGAAAGGCAATGATGAGCTGGCTGAATTGACCGGCGCCATTAACGATATGAGTCGAAATCTGAAGGATATTGTCCAGCAGATCGCAGGGTCGGCGCAGCACATAGGCAGTTCTTCCGAGGAACTTTCGGCGATCACCGAGCAGACCAGTCAAAGTATCTACGAGCAGCAGTCACAGACCGAACAGGTGGCTACTGCGATGAACGAGATGAGTGCTACGGTGCAGGAAGTGAGCAAGAACATTACCGGCACTGCGCAGTCTGCCGAGGAGGCCAATACAGAAACTGCTGAAGGGCGCAACGTGGTGGAATCGGCGATACGGGCGATTCGCCAGCTGGCTGGTCAGGTTGAAGACGCGGCGGAGGTTATTCATCAACTGGAGCAGGACAGCGAAAATATCAGTGCGGTTATGGACGTGATCCGTGGTGTGGCCGAGCAGACCAACCTGTTGGCGCTGAATGCAGCGATTGAAGCTGCCCGCGCCGGAGAGCAGGGTCGCGGTTTCGCCGTCGTGGCGGATGAGGTGCGCACGCTGGCCGGTCGGACACAGGAATCTACCGAGGAGATCAATCAGGTGATTGAAAAACTCCAGGCGGGTTCCCGAAAGGCTGTGGAGGTCATGTACAAGAGTCGTGAAGAGGCCCAGTCTGTAGTCGAGCAGGCAACCACGGCGGGCACGTCACTGTCCGCAATTTCCGCAGCGGTGGCGCGAATCAGCGACATGAGTACGCAGATTGCCAGCGCAGCAGAGCAGCAGAGTGCCACCACCGAGGAGATCAATCGCAACATCACGAACATTTCCGAAATGGCTAACGAGACTTCCGTCGGGGCCCAGCAAACGGCTACCGCCAGTGGCGATCTGGCCCGGCTCGGTGCCGAATTACAGGAAGTCGTGGGGCAGTTCAGGGTTTAGAAACAACCTACTGCTGTAGCAACGTACGGGAGACAAATTATGTCAGAACTCATGCAATCGGTGGATGAGCGTACCCGCCTCGCGGGTGCCAACCGGCTGGAAGTATTGTTGTTCAGCCTGGGTAAAGACAGTGACAGCGAGCGCGAGGAAGTGTTCGGTATCAATGTTTTCAAGGTGCGGGAGGTTATGCGTGTGCCGGAGATCACCCGGGCACCGGATATGCCGGTATCGGTGGAGGGCATGGTCAGCCTGAGGGGCATTACCATTCCGGTGATCAATCTGACCCGATACTGCGGTATATCGGTCGATGAGAAGCCGGGCATCATGATCATCACGGAATACAACAAGCACGTCCAGGGGTTCCTGGTGCATTCGGTCGACAGTATCCGGCGCCTGGCATGGGAGGAAGTCAAGGCGCCGCCGGCGATGATGGCCAGCCAGCACGGCGGGCTGGTGACTGCCGTGACCGAAGTGGAGGATAACGGGCTGGTCATGATCATGGACGTCGAAAAGGTCCTGTCGGAAGCGGCGGGTTTTTATGATGACGAATCGATCTACGAGGGGATACCGTCGCTGACCGGAGAGGAAATCACCGTCATGTTTGTTGATGATTCCAGTGTGGCCCGGGGACAGATTCAGCGTACGCTGGACAAAATGGGTGTCAAATATATCAGCGCTGTCAACGGCCAGGATGCCTGGGAAAAACTGAATGAAATCGCATCGCAGACCGAGTCGGATGGCGGCGCAGTGAAAGACCGGGTGCAATTCATTCTGACGGATATCGAAATGCCGGAGATGGATGGTTATGTATTGACCCGCAAGATAAAGGACGATGACAGATTCAGCGCTATTCCTGTCGTTATGCATTCGTCCCTGAGCGCGGAGTCCAATCAGGCCATGGGCGAAGGGGTAGGTGCGGATGCGTACGTCGCGAAATTCCAGCCGAGGGAGTTGGCATCCACTCTCACCAAAATGTTCACCTCAGGCCGCGTACCCCGCGGTGACTACCAGAATCCTGATTACTGAACGGCATGTGGATTTTATCCAGGACGCCGTCGATATGGCTTTGCGGGTTGGCGACTTTAAGGACAGCAACCTGTCGCGCATCGTCCGGCAGTTCAAGGATTTCTGCACTGAGCACGTCGGGGCTCTGTCGCCTTATGCGGGCATCTGGATTCCGCTCTTACAAAGTCGACTCCATGTGCTTTAATTAGAAAGAATTGATCACAGGAATATTCCCTGAATTATCATCTGGCCGGCACAGTCCAGCGGGCACCGGCCCATTTCTTCCTGATCCTGACCTTGAGGAATCGCTGCAACCGGTATGAAAGAGCGTCCCTGCCCAAAGCCGCTGCAAGCTTGCCTGGGGAGTGCGTTGTTACTGCTTGCCGGCTTCCGTGCGCCGGTGCTGGCTGCGTCATCCGGCCATACAGATCCGCCGCCAGCCGCTAAGGCGTGCATTGAATGCCACGGGGTGGAGGGCACAGCTGCTCACCCGGCCTATCCCCGGCTGGCCGGGCAGCGGGCGGATTACATCGTTCGCCAGATACTCGATTTCAAGGCCGGACGTCGCAAGGATCCTGTGATGTCGCCTGTTGCCAGAAAGCTGGATCGGCAGTCGCTCAATATTATCGCAGAGTATTTCTCGAAGCAGCCGGTCATTGTCGCCAGGACACAGGGCGTGCGCGAAACCGACCGGGGACATGAGCTTTATGTCGTGCATCGCTGCTACCTGTGCCACCATACCAAAACATGGCAAAAAGCATCCGGGTTGCCGCATGGCCCGGTGATTGCCGGCCAGAACCGTGACTACCTGGTCAAGGCAATGAAGGATATCAGGTCGAACAAACGCCCCGCGGACGTTTATAACCTGATGCACCGCAGCCTCGATGAACTAACGGATGCGGATATAGAGGCAGTGGCCAATTATATCAGTACGCACACGCCAGCCGAGTTGCTGCGATGATTGCACCTTTGTGCGCCCGAGGGGTTACGGCCGCACATATCAGTCTGGTAACGGGAGCGGCGCCGGCATATCCGGGGCTCGCAACTAGCTGTCGTTACTTTCGTCGTCGCGGGGACCATTTCCCGCAAAGATCTGCACAGATTCGGCATCAGACCAGTCGATGACCTTACGCCAGTCAGTCTGATCATCTTTGCTGTAGTGTAAGATCAGCAAGGTCTTTCCGGCCATCAGTAGTTTGTGCAGATGCTCCGTTTCGGCCCTGGGTATGCCGATTTGATGCAAGGCCGCAGTAAGGCGTGTAGCCTGTGCGGCACCGGCCATAAGACCGGAACCGATAGCGGCGCCTGCGATCGAGTCGATTATTGGGCCGAGAGCCAGCAGGACGCCAACACCAGGCACGAACAACAATCCCGATGCGCCCACGGCCAGTCCCAGCAGTGCGCCCCACAGGGCGCCATTTTCGGCCCATATTTTGGTGCGTTCTTTTTCATTGTCATAGGATATGCCGAGAAAGTCGCTGTCCTGGCCTTTCGCCAGGTGTAGTACGGAGATCTGACCCATAGGGAAATTGTGTTCAACCAGCTGCCCCGCAACCTGATGGGCGTGTTGTATGTCATCAAATACGGCGGCAAGCGCATTCATCTTCTGCCACTGGAGCTTGTCGGTAAGTGATGGCTTGTGTTCTTCAATTTTCATACAGTTGTCACCGCTTCTGGTAGGTTCCCACCAGCTCCGTTTGCGAGATGATGTGTCCTTTCATAGCCGCTTCCAGTTGTGACTTGGTCGGTGTGTTCAACCCTTCAAGCACGGTATCGAGCGCGTACAGCTTGTGAAAGTAACGGTGCCGTCCGATGGGTGGGCATGGTCCGCCGTAACCGGTTCGTTTCCAGTCATTCAGGCCCTCCCTCGTACCGGGCGGCAGATTTGCTGATCCGACGTTCTCGGGCAGGCCGCTAACGTTCGGAGGTATGTTGTATAGCAGCCAGTGGACCCAGGTCATTTTCGGCGCCTTCGGATCCGGCGCGTCCGGGTCATCGACGATCAGCACCAGGCTGCGCGCCGATTCTGGTACACCCGCCCATGTCAGTGGCGGAGAGATATCCTCACCCTGACAGGTGTACCGGGATGGAATGGCGCCTCCGTGTTCGAAAGCGCTGGATTGGAGTGTAAGCGTCATGTTGCCCTCCCTCGGTAATAAGCTGGCATCCCCGAAAACAAGGCTGCAGTTCACGAGTGCTGCCAGGATCAGCGGGCCCCGTACCCGTTTGACTTTGTGGCGTCGTGATGGTTTCACAGGAAACCTGCTCCGTCAGCTGTGTACTCTAATAACCGTAGCACAAGCTGCGTGTCCGTAAATAAATTGCCGAAGCAACGGCAGCCGTTACCAATCCGGCCGGGCCCGCGACAGCGTTTATTTTTGCCAGCAACAGCTTTTGTGCCCGCCGGACATAAAACCATACTATAAGTATTGGTATTTTGTATACCCCGGGCGTCAAGGTTTTGTGTATCTGCAGGCCCTTGATTTCCCGTTCCAAGCCCACATTTATCACTTGCACAGAGTGAAGTGTCGGCTTTCATCAATAACTGAAACAGGAGTCTGAGCCATGAGTGTCGGAGATAAAAAACTGGATGACATCCTTGAAATTCTCGATCCGATTGCACTCCCGCCGGCGGACTATCCGCCCGCAATCATTGTACGCGACACGCCTCGCGAAGAACTCGAAGCGCGCATCAAGGCCAATGCCGAGCGGGTCGGTATCACGCTGACGGATGATCACTGGGAGGTTATAAACTTCCTGTTTGATTTCTATACCCATTGCTGTGAAACCAGGGACCCGGGCTACGTAAGTGCCAAGGTGTACTGGAAGTACGTCAATTGTCTCGACGACCCGGATTGCAGGAAGGAGGACGAGACCAAAGAGTGTCCTTACGGCCAGCTGACTCGTGAGGAGTCGCTGAAGGCTTATCGTCTTTACCGGATACTGCTGAAAGCCTTCAAGGACAAGGGCGGGAAGAAGTACCTGTACAAACTGTTCCCCTACGGGCCGCTTTTTACGATTCATCTGCTGGCTCAGTTGCCACGTTTGCGCCACGATGTTGACCCGCACTTCGGGACCGCATACTGATTACGGTTTCAGCCGGCAGGCTGACAGACAGAGCAGCGAGGAACCAGTAATGAAATACCGGATCGATTTCAGAAATGTCGACAAGGCAACCCGTGCAACACTTTGTGGTTTGATCGAGGAGCACATTGCGCACCTGGAGAAACGTATCAATACGTTTTCCGGCAAGGATTTGCGTCTCCACGGTGCTGTGCAAAAGCACGGCGGACAGGAACTCTACCGGGTAGGATTGTCGATTCATCTGCCTGGCCGAATCCTCAGCACCGAGGAGGAGGGTGAAAACGCCGCCGCAGTGCTGGCGGAGGCCTTTTCCGAACTGGAACGCCAGGCGCTCCGACACAAGAGCAGAATCAAGCACGAGCATCTATGGAAACGCAAGAGCCGACGGCGTGAACTGCGCGTCCGCAAGGCGGCTACGGGCACCGACACGGCCGTGGTTTCCGCGGCAGCGCAGCAGCCTTCCGGCTGGTTTGTCCAGGTGGAGCCCTGGCTGGATGGGTTGTACGACTTTGCGCGGCACGAGATCACCTATCTGCAGGATCGAGGGGATTTGTCACCGGATGATATTCTGCCTGACGAACTGGTCGACAGTGTAGTGGTTGCAGCCTGGGAGCGGCAGTCGGAAAAGCCGGACTCGCTGGAACTCAGGGCCTGGTTATACCGGTTGGCAATCGAGATTCTTGACGAGGAAGTGCGACAGCATGCACTGCGCGAGCGGAGTATCAGTATGGAGTCGGTGGTGTCGCGTGGTTACGACCCCAACGATGACTCGATCTACGAGTTCTACCAGCCCGATGACCTGTTGCGGGTTGAAGACCTGATCGGCACCAATGACAAGGAGATCGAATACCAGCGCTATCTGCCGCCTGTGCTGGCCCAGCTGCCAAGAGTCTGGCGACGGGCATTGTTACTGCATGAGTTGTTTGATCTGCCTCAGGAACAGGTGGCGGATGTGCTCAATCTTGAACGGGCCGCCATAGAGGCCATAGTGGCGAACGCGGAGCGTTTCATCGCGGCACACCTCAATGAACTGAAAGAAGCGGGGCTTGTGGCCGAGGTGGAACAACTCGATACGGCACTGAAGCAACTGGTGCGCGGTGGTTGCCCACGCCTGTTCCACGATGAGTTGAAGGAGAAATTTTCAGGTTAGCCCCGATCATGGCCTTGAGTGTGAAGATCAGGCCGGGCAATTGGTGATTCCCTGCCGCCCCGGCCTGACTTATACTGCGTAGAACTGCCTGAGCGGGTTGTCAGTTGTTTCCGCTGGATCTGCTCCGGATCGCGCGGGTAGGCTGGCTACTTCAGCATTCTTCCCGGTAAACTGGCTGTAACTGACGGGGTTCCATCCGCGCTACGTGGTGAAGGAGTTATCACTGAGTCAATCATGGATTAATCAGGCGGGATTCTCATTCAGAGGAAGGGCGTGGCAAGCGGCGTTTGCCGCGCTGTTGTTGCTTCTGCTTTCTGCGGCCACCGCCGCGTCACTGCCGCGGCTGGAAGTACTCGTCATCCATTCCTACCACCAGGACTATCCCTGGACGTTCGGCCAGCACAAAGGATTCACCGGTACGCTGTCCCGCACCCTGCCTGAGTACGATATCAATTACTCGGTCGAATACCTGGACACCAAGCGGGTCATGCCTACGGCCGATTACCTGCAAAAGTTCCTGAGTTATCTGCAGGCCAAGCATCGCAATGTCGCACCCGATATCATTTATGTCACTGATGACAACGCGATGAACTTTGTATTGGCGGTGGGCGAACAGCTGTTTCCGAAGGCCCCCGTCTTTTTCTCCGGCGTCAATAATCTCTCTCTTGCCGAAAGACTGGATCGGCGACGCATTACCGGCGTATTTGAACGCAAGAGCGTCGAGCCCAGCATACAACTCGTCCAGCATCTGCTTCCGGATACCAAACGCATTATTTTCCTGGGCGACGGAGGCCCTACGGACAAGGCGATAGGCGCCAGAATAAGGGATGTGGCGCTTCGCCATACGGATATGAAAATTACTCATATTGGCAGAAACTCGCCGGACAGCTTGTTGAAAGACTTGCAGGAGGCGGGCCCGGGCGTGGTTATCCTGACCACCATCGGCGGAGTGCATGATAAACAGGGACGTGTGCTCGAACTCGACCGGATCATCAAGCTGGTGACCGACACCGGGCGCATGGTGTTTATTATGGAAGACGCCTATCTGTTTCCCGGCGTGCTTGGCGGTTACCTTACCACGGCCGGGTTGCAGGGTGAGACGGCGGCGCGTCTCGCAACCCGGTTTGTCCGTGGTAAGGCCATCGCGGATATCGAGCCCGTCATGGAAAGTCCTGCCGAACTGGTATTCGACTGGAACGCACTGCAGCGATTTAACATCCGGCTGGACAGGGCTCTTGAAGCAAAGGCAAAAATCATCAACCGCCCGCTGCCTTTCATCGATCGCCATCCGGCCTTGGTTCGCTGGGCGCTGGGTGCGCTGGGCACCGTGTCGCTGCTTGTCATTGGCGCTTTTGCTTTCGTTACGCGTCGCAAGAATCGCATCATCAGGAAACAGACAACCGATGACCTGACGGGCCTCCCCAATCGTACCCGCCTGCTACAGGATACCTGCACCATGCAGGCACCGCGTTTTGCCGTGATTGATATCAACAACTTCAAGGCGATAAACAGCTTCTATGGCCTGGATATCGGTGACGCGGTGCTTGTTGCCGTCAGCCAGGAAATTATCCGTTTGCTTCCGGACGGGATGCAGCTGTACCGCATGGGGCGCGATCAGTTTGGTGTGCTGGCGGACGGCTCGGTGAACTTGCCGTCGTTCAAGAAGTTGATCGCAAAAATCGTCGAGGCGCTCAGGGACAACCACCTGGCGATCGGTGAGCCGGAAATACACCTTACAGCCAGTGCTGGCATCAGTGGCCGCGAAAGCACCTCACTGATTTCCGGTGCCGAGCAGGCGCTGCATGTTGCCAGGGAACGGAACGAGGGGTATGCCGTCGATGAAAACGCGCTGGAGGATGCCGAGCGTCAAAAGCAGAATATTCTCTGGGCCAACAAGTTGAGTGTGGCGCTGGAGGCAGGCCGGATACGGGCTTTTTTTCAGCCCATCATCCATAACGCCACTGGCCGAACAGAAAAATACGAGGCGCTCGTGCGTCTGATCGACGAGGACGGCAGCATCGTTTCGCCGTTCTGGTTTCTTGATGCGGCGAAGCGCACGCGGCAGTACGCCATGCTGACCCGGGCCATGATCGGGCAGAGTCTCGCCGTGCTGGGAGACCGGCCTGTCAGTGTTTCGCTTAATTTTACTGTCGACGATATCCGCAATCGCGAAACGGTGCGCTTTTTCAAGCAGAAACTTGAAGAATACAATGTTGCCAGCCGCGTGGTAATAGAGTTGATCGAGAGTGAGGGCATCGAGAACTACGATGAAGTCAGTCGCTTTATTGCCGAGATCAAGGAACTGGGCTGTCGTGTGGCCATCGATGATTTCGGCACCGGATATTCAAACTTTACGCACCTCATGCACCTGAACGCGGACTACCTGAAAATAGACGGTTCCATTATCCAGCGTATCAACGACGACAGGAACTCGGAGTTGATCACCCGGACCCTGGTCGATTTTGCTCGCCGGCTGGGTATGGAGACGATTGCCGAGTACGTCGATTCGCAGGCCGTGCTGGACAAGGTGGTTGCGCTCGGGGTGGATTACTCGCAGGGATTCTTCCTCGGCGAGCCAGGCCCCGACTTGCCGGCGTCCAGCCCCGCCGTTCGTTCGACAGGTACCGGCCAGGGTTTCCGGACATCAGGATCAGTGTAGCGGTTTCAGCGGCGCAAAGCTGTGCGCCTGGGCCAGCGCCCAGTTGATCTTGAACAGCGGGTTCTCGGTGCCTTCCAGCAGTTCGCCGGCCTCAAGAAAATCGAGCGCCATGTTGCCCGGTATGGCGTTGTTCGGCGCCGAGCGCAGGTAAAAGTGATAGGGGCGCAGTTGACAGGGATGGTCGAGACCAGCGGCGGCAATGACTTCGGCCAGGGCCTTTACGGTATTCCTGTGAAAGTTATAGACGCGTTGTGCCTTGTCTTCGACAACCAGTGCGCGTTGTCGCCCGGGGTCCTGGGTGGTGACGCCGACCGGGCAGCGGTTGGTATGGCAACTGCGGGACTGTACACAGCCGAGCGCAAACATGAAACCGCGTGCGGCATTACACCAGTCCGCACCCAGTGACATGGCTCTGACCATGCCAAACGCCGATATGATTTTCCCGCTGGCGCCAATCTTTATCCGCTCACGCAGGCGGGTGCCGTAGAGGGCATTGTGCACGAACAACAGGCCTTCGTATAACGGGGTGCCGAGATGGTCGGAGAATTCCAGTGGTGCGGCGCCAGTGCCGCCCTCGGCGCCGTCGACCACGATAAAGTCGGGGAGAATATCAGTCTCCAGCATGGCCTTGACGATGGCCAGGAATTCCCAGCGATGACCGATGCAAAGTTTGAACCCGACCGGTTTCCCGCCTGACAGGGCGCGCAGTTTCTGGACGAACTCCAGGAGTTCCACGGGAGTACTGAAGACGCTGTGCCCCGGCGGTGACAGGCAGTCCACGCCGGCAGGGACACGCCTCGCGGTGGCTATTTCGGCACTGACCTTGTGCCCCGGGAGTATGCCGCCGTGGCCGGGCTTGGCGCCCTGCGACAGCTTTATTTCGATCATCTTTACCTGGTCGATGGCAGCCTGTTCGGCGAACATGTCGGCATTGAAGCTGCCGTCTTCGTTGCGGCAGCCGAAATAGCCGGTGCCGATTTCCCAGATCAGGTCGCCGCCAAACTCACGGTGGTAGCGGCTGATCGCGCCCTCGCCCGTGTCTTGCGCAAAGTTGCCCATTTTCGCGCCCTTGTTCAGGGCGCGGATCGCGTTGGCGCTCAGTGCGCCAAAGCTCATCGCTGAAATGTTGTAGACGGATGCGGTATAGGGCTTTTCGCATTGTGCTCCACCTACCTTGATGCAGAAGCAGGCGTTCAGTTTCGGCGAGGGTGCGGCCGAGTGGTTAAGCCAGGCGTACTTCTCACTATAGACATCCAGGTCGGTGCCGAAAGGGTGGACGTCGACCGTGTTTTTGGCGCGTTCGTAAACCAGCGAACGTTGTTCCCGATCGAAGGGAATCGCCTCGGTATCGCTTTCCACCAGGTACTGCCGGATCTCCGGCCGGATACCTTCGAAAAGCCAGCGCAGATGGGCGAGTAGCGGGTAGTTTCTCAGCAGGCTGTGTCGGGTCTGGAGTATGTCCCAGCTTCCCAGCAGCAAAAGCGGCACGGTAACCAGCAGCAGCCAGTACCAGTCCTCGTGCCAGGTAGCGGCCAGGACCGGTACAACAGGTGTAAGGATGACGACAAGGATGAACGGAAGGTATCGCATTTCCGGCACAGTGTAGCGTTTTCAGGGCACGGATGGGAGCCCCGCAGATATGCAGCGGCAGGGCTCCCGGGCAATGTCCTTGTCATACCTTGCGCTGCTCACGCCGGCATGATTACGCGCTGCGATGATCGCTATGCTGCATCGCGGCGGCTGAGATAATGTTCAAGTTCTTCTGAACCGCCAATGTATTCGCCGTTAATAAAGACCTGCGGCACGCTCGATGTGCCCGCTACGGCGCGCAGGGTCAACTCACTGTAATCGCGGTTCAGGACCAGTTCCTCAAACGTGATATCCGCATCGCGCAGCATGCCCCGGGCACGGGTGCAATATTCACAACCTTCGCGGGTGAATACGGTGACATCAAGCGGGCCGGCCGCGTTCGGGGCGATGTATGCCAGCATGGTGTCAGCGTCTGATACCTCGAAAGGATCGCCGGGCTCGTCCGGCTCGATAAACATCTTCTCGATCACACCATCCCGTACCAGCATCGAATAGCGCCAGGAACGCTCGCCGAAACCAAGTTCATGTTTGTCTACCAGCATGCCCATACCACGGCTGAAATCGCCGTTACCATCAGGCAGGAAGGTGATGTCGAAGGCCTTTTGCGCGCTGCGCCACTCGTTCATGACGAATGCGTCATTGACCGAGATGCAGGCTACCTCGTCGATACCGTACTGGCGGAGAACGGGAGCCAGCTGGTTGTAGCGCGGCACGTGGGTCGACGAGCAGGTCGGGGTAAAGGCACCGGGCAGCGAGAACACCACTACGGTTTTCCCCCTGAAAATGTCATCGGTGCCAAGGTCGACCCACTGGTGATCCTTGCG
>CAYSRA010000068.1:0-14404 GCA_964433205.1 uncultured Thiohalobacter sp.
GGTGGCCCGCACGGGATGTCAATACTGTTGATACTTTAAAAACAGCATAAACGTCCCGTTCACGAACGTCCAGAGCCGGGTGATCGTGGTCGCAACACTACGGTAGCTGACTGCCCGCTACGTGTATCGACGCCGCTGGAGCGACAGGACTAACGCTTCCCGGTATCGCCCGAATCCGCACCGGGCAGAGGTTCGCCCTCCGCCTCAGGCACCTGTTTCCCTTCACGCTCCCGCTGAACGCGGTCGGCGTGTTCGGATGCTCGCCGGAGCATGCGCGCATAGTTGGCGTACCCCTCGTCCTGTTCACGAATACGTGCTGTGTGGAACAAGGTTCCGGCTCGTTTTGGTGTACTGCACATTTCAGACGCCTCGATGAAACAGATTACCCGCAGTCAGGGTAGCGGCTGACCGGGAAAATTCTTCAATCGCAACGACAGCCAGCAAACGGGCTAGTCCGTCGTTTCACCAAAACGCCCGACGGCGCAACTGACAAACGATCTGGCTCTGGCCTTCGCCGATGCCAGACCCCGGGCGCTGCCAACCTCAGGGTATCCAAGACTTGTCAACAAGGCACAAACTTCGACACGCGCAGACTCGTCGCCATCGACCTGCACAATGCCGCGATCGACATCAACAAAGACCGCTTCGACACTATCGAACGCGGTGAGGCGCTTTACGATAGTGCCCGCACAACCGCCGCACTTGATGTTTTCGACTTCAATTTCATAAGACATTTGGCTCAGCCTCGAAACACAGGAACAGGAATATAAGGGGCTGATTATACGTGTTCCGCCACGTAAGTCTCTGTTAACCCCGTCAACCGGCCGGGTACGCGTGAAATGCGTTCCGGTTCACGACGGCTATCTTCTGTTAAGATAGCCGTCGTGAGCGCGTTGCGAAAAATTACCGGCAGAAAGCGAGTGGCTATTATTCTGTCGCTGCTGCTGTTGTCGGCACTTCTGCTTTACAACGTGCCCGGGCCATCGGTCACCCTGGAAGACGCGGAACCGGTGCTGCCCCCCGACCTGCTGAACACACCCGTCAGTTTCGAATCCCGGGTCAAACCGGTTCTGGATCGACGTTGCGTGGTCTGCCACGGTTGCTACGATGCACCCTGCCAGCTGAAGCTCTCATCCGTCGAAGGCCTTCGACGCGGCGCCAGCGAAGAGCGCGTATATGACGCCACCCGCATCAGGCCCATGCAACCGACGCGCCTGTTCGTCGATGCCAAAAGCACCGCGGAATGGCGTTTACGGGGTTTCTACCCGGTGCTCAACGAAGGGCCATCGACGCCCGAAAACAACCTGAAAAATTCCGTGATGTATCGCCTGCTGCGACTGAAACAGCAGCATCCACAGCCACGCACCGACCGGTTGCCCGACAGTTTTACCCTCGAACTCAACCGTGAGCAGACCTGCCCGACACTGAAGTCGGTCGATGATTTCACCCGCGAACATCCCATGTGGGGCATGCCCTACGCGATGCCGAACCTGTCCGATCGAGAGTACCGGACCCTTGTTTCATGGCTGGCCCAGGGCGCACCCGCGCCCCCCTCTCCCGGCCCCTCCCGCACGGTAATCCCGCAGATCGAAAAGTGGGAGAAATTCCTCAACCAGCCTTCCCTCAAACAGAAGCTGGTCAGCCGCTACCTGTATGAGCACCTGTTTCACGCGCATATTCATTTCTCCGGTTCAGCGGCGCGCGAATTCTACCGGCTGGTGCGATCCACCACTCCCCCGGGCAAGGCGGTTGACGAGATCGCGACAGTGCGCCCTTTTGACGATCCCGGCCGCCCTGCTTTCTATTACCGCCTGATCCGCTACAACCCGACGATCGTGGCCAAGAATCATGTCGTTTACGAGTTCTCCGACAAGCGCATGGAACGTTACCGTAAACTCTTCCTGACACCCGATTACACGGTCAGCAAACCATCTTCCTATGCCCCGGACGTGACATCCAACCCGTTCAGGATATTTGCCGAAATACCCGCCGAATCACGCTACCGGTTCCTGCTCGACGACGCACACTTTTTCATCGAGGGTTTCGTCAAGGGTCCTGTGTGCCGGGGTCAGATCGCGCTGAGCGTTATCGAGGATCAGTTCTGGGTGATGTTCTTCGACCCGGATCAGCCGGTACTGACCAATAGCACGCAGTTCATTGGCACCATAGCGGATGAACTCGAAACCCCCGCGGGCAAGGTCGGCGATCTGGATCTGCTCGCTATCTGGACCGATTACTGGCAGCGTCAGCGGCGCTACATGGCCACCAAACAGGCCTGGTTCGCGAAGATCGGCACCCACGACATCGACCACGCCATGAACTACATCTGGGATGGCGACGGAAACAACCCCAATGCAGCCCTGACGATATTCAGACATTTCGACAGCGGTTCGGTAGCGTACGGACTGGTGGGAAACAATCCCGAGACCGCCTGGATTATTGATTTCCCGTTATTTGAGCGCATCCACTACCTGCTGGTCGCCGGTTACGATGTGTATGGCGACATCGTTCACCAGCTGAACACCAGAATCTACATGGACTTCCTGCGCATGGAGGGTGAAGACCACTTCCTGGCGTTTCTGCCGGCCAACCGTCGAAAGGCCATCCGCGACAGCTGGTATGTCGGCCAGCGCAGCGGCATCGAGAAGCTGTTCTCGGGACCGCAGGACTGGCTGAATATCGATTCGGTACGCGGCTACCGGACAAATGACCCGCAGCGGGAACTGTACCAGAAGATAAAAGGCCGCCTGGCCGATGTTATCCCGATTTCTCAGGCGATGAACCTCTGTGGAAGCCACGACTGCACAGACTCGACAGGCAATTCTGCGCAAGCACGTGCAGACCGGGCGATGAACGCCGTTGCGCGGCTGCGAGGCGCAAACCTTCACGCCTTCCCGGACGTTGCGTTTGTACAGGTAAAAACGGGGAAGGCGGGAAATGATCTTGCCTACACCCTGATCCGCAACAAGGCTTACAAAAACGTCACGTCATTTCTCGCCGATGAAAGCGAACGGGACCGCGCCGACATCGAGCGCGACACCATGAGCGTGGTGAAATGGCTCGAAGGCTCATACCCGAATTTCTTTTTCTCCATTCAACTATCGGAGATCGACGAATTCACCCGGCGCTGCGCGGCCATCCGCAACAACCGTGACTACCAGAGGCTGATCGACCGGTTCGGCGTGAGACGAACCAACCCTGCTTTCTGGGAACTGGCTGACTGGTTCCAGGCGCGCTACGCCCTGACTCACCCTGTCATAGCGGGCTTGTTCGACCTGAACCGCTACCAGAATCGTTAGTCACCGCCCTCGCGCAGGCGCAGCCATCCGCAGTGGCACTACGCGGAAACCGGCCTGTGACGTTCACAACGGCACCAGGTGCAGTCACAGCGCTCATTCACGCGCAGCAACGGCTGGTAACGCCGGGACGCAACCGCGTAATACCAGGCACGCTTCCACAAACTGGGGGCATAGGCTTTTTTCAGCACCGCACGAACATCCGACGCCCGTGCCAGCTTCCTCAATGCCGCCGCATAGCCACGATCCCCCATGCGGTCGTAAAACCAGCGGTTGGTTGCCGCCGTCTGATGATAGGCCCGCAGGCGTTGTTTCCACACCTTCTCGTAACGGAGTGGATTATCCTCGGCCAGCGCCCGCCCTGACTCTGCACCCGAGATCAGTGCCCAGCGAATACCAAAACCGAACAGCGGATCCTGGAACCCGGCCGACTCGCCGGCGTAGAGTATGTTGCCCTTGCGTGCCGTTCGTGGCAGATAAAAATTGCCGCTGCCACCAAAGCGACGCGGGTTATCCAGACGCACACCGAGTTTCTCGACAAAAAACTCCACGCTCCTTGCCAGGTAGCGACGCTCGTTATGAAAATCAGCAAACATACACGTCGCCAGTGTGGCGCGGCCCTTGCAAACCAGAAGATACGAATACCCTTTTGGCGCCAGCTGGTCCGAAATCGCTGCCCAGGCCCCGTCCGCCATATCGGTTTCAAACAGGTAGCCGGCGGCAATCGCATCAGCACGCCGTGGTCCCTGGGTCACAATGCCACCGGCAGGAAGGCGGTGAATCGTTTCACCGAAACGAATTTCAACACCGGCATCGATAGCCTGTTGCTTCAACGCGATGTCCAGACAGCCGGCATCGCTGCCACGCCGGATCAGATAAAACAGGGGCTTCGATGACCGGTATTCATAACATCTGCCATCGGGCGAGAAACAATTCACCTCGTAGAACGGGGTATGCTCAAATCCGGCGTCGATACCAAGAGCACCCAGTTCATCCAGCACATCGGTTTCCGTGGTCCAGTTTTCCAGCCCCTGGAAATCACCGTGAAAGCGCTTGCCGACATCCTCACGCCGTTCGTAGACGCGCGCTGAACGTCCTGCCCGCACGACGGCAAGCGCAGCGGCCAGCCCGGCAGGCCCGGCACCGGATATTTCGATCGTTGAAGTAGATGACATGTTTAATCCCCCCGGGGCTTTGTGTTCGTTGTTTATCGACGCGGGTGACACCTTGGCGGCCCGGGAAAAAAGACTAACCACCGTGACCGCCGGAATTCTGATGGCCGGCTACATTGACCTGAAGAAAATCCTTCCACTGTTTCAGCGGCGGGAAAAACGCCGGCAGTCGCCGAACGCCGCTATGACCCACATCCCGTAGGCGTATTCCTGCGTCATGACTGTGATTCGTACGCCTTCTCTTTCGCTGCATAGAGGTCATCACGTCGCAGCGGCACGGGTTGCGCCTGGTGCCAGTGACCGGCAAGTACCTGGTGCACACCGATACTGCCCTCATCGAAGTACCAGGCGCAACCGGCCATATACAGCCGCCACAAGCGGAACGTCACCTCGCTCGAACTGCGTATCGCCTCGTCGCGGTTCTTTTCCAGGTTACGCACCCAGTCGCGCAGCGTCAGCGCGTAATGCCGACGCAGATTTTCGACATCCAGGGTTTCAAAACCCGCCTTCTCCATGGCATCGATGACATCAGCAACGCGCGCCAGCTCACCATCCGGAAAGATATAGCGATTCATGAAACGGGTCAGTGGCGTGCGCTGCCAGCCTGTTTCGCTGGTGATGCCGTGGTTGAGAAACAGTCCGCCGGGTTTGAGTACCCGTCTGACAGTGCCGAAGTAAGTCGGAAAGTTTTTTACACCGACATGCTCGAACATGCCCACGCTGACCACACGATCATAACGCGCATCGCGGGGCAGATCGCGATAATCCAGTAGTTCTATACGTACCCTGTCTTCCAGACCGGCTGCGCGCACGCGCTCCTGCGCCAGTCGGTGCTGTTCCTGGCTTAGCGTGATACCGTGTACCTGAACGCCGTAGTGGCGTGCCGCCCACAGTGCCAGGGCACCCCATCCGCAACCGATATCCAGTAACGACAGGCCCGGCTGCAAGCGTAATTTGCGACACAGATAGTCGAGCTTGTCCCGTTGCGCGTCCACCAGGGTCTGCGCGTCATTCCGATAGTAGGCACAGGAATAGACCATCTCCGGGTCCAGCCATAATCTGTAAAAGTCATTACTGACATCATAATGATGGGCGATACTGGCCCGGGAATTCCGTCGCAGCAACAAGCTTGCACGCGAGCTTCGTGTTGAGCCGCTGCGCACCAGTGCCGGCAGGCGCAGTGCCTGGACAAACAGACGGAAGCGGCTCCGCAGCGGCAACTCCAGTTCGAGCAGGTGGTCCCTGAGATCGAACAGTGATTCAAAGTCCCCCTCAACGTCAATTGCGCCCGCCAGGTAACTCTCGGTAAGCCGCAACAAATCCCGGTGCAGGATCAGGTCCCGCAATGCGCCAGGCTCATTAAAAACGAGGGTGCAGGAGGCATCAGCGCTGCCATGGGCCAGTGTGCCGTCCCAAAGCCTGACGGCAACTCCACCCGGGTAACCGCCCATGACCTTCGCAATGATTTCTGTGCAAATTCCGGCGTGGCTGTCACGAGCCACAGCAGCCGAACCACCGGTCAGAACAACATCCTGAAACGAACCGAGTTTTTTCTCTGTTGGTACCATTTTGCTGCCTCCGTTTATGTCATCAACATAAGTGACGGCTATAAGTAACCGCTGTCTCGTCAAACACCCATGCCCTCGCCCACCATCACCTGGGTGTCGGACACCCAGTGGTGAGGCGGTATTACCAGATTGGTCGGGGCCGGAACGCCCTTGAAAACACGCCCCGCCAGGTCAAAACGGGATCCATGGCACGGACAGAAGTAACCACCGGGCCAGTCCGGTCCAAGATCGGCAGGCGCCACATCCGGTCGGAACGTCGGCACACACCCGAGATGGGTACAGATTCCGATCACCACCAGGTATTCCGGCTTGATGGCGCGGAACTCGTTCTTTGCATATACAGGCTGCTGGCTCTCCACCTCGGAATCAGGGTCACGTAGCTGCTCACGAAGTGATTCGGATCGCAACCGTTCCAGCATTTGCGGGGTGCGGCGAAGCACCCATACCGGTTTCCCCCGCCACTTCACTGCGAGCTGCTGCCCGGCCTCAAGTTTGGCGATGTCCACTGATACCGGCGCCCCTTCGGCACGCGCTTTGGCGCTCGGGTTCATCGACAGGACGAACGGCACGGTGGCGGCTACGACTCCCACTCCGCCCGCCACCGTAGCAGCGGCGACCAGAAGGCGCCTGCGTTTTCTGTCAATGGAATCGGCCATATCGGTAATCTTCCTCAAGTCCGGCGATCGGCTTCCGGCTATTTCACGATCGCCATTTGATGCCCTTCGCCAGCCGGAAGAGCAATCTCACCCAACACCTTCAGGGTGCGCTGATCGACCACCCATATCTTCGGTTCCTGACGACTGGAAACGTAGATCTTGCCGGTACCGTGAATGGTGTTCAGATGGTAGGGGGCCGGTGACAGTGAGACCTCACGGACAACCTTTCCGGTTTTCGTATCGAGCGCGATCAGCTTGCCACCCTGCTTGCTGCTGATAAAAAGCGTCCTGCCATCATCACCGATATCCAGTCCATGGAGCGTATCGCCCACCTTCCAGGCATCGACAATCTTTCCTGTCTTGATTGATACCGCGGAGACCCTGCCCGCGCGCGGGTTGCTGACGAACAACGTCGCGCCGTCTCCGGACAGCACCATGTGCGCGGGACCCGGACCACCTTCAAGCGTTCGTGTAACCGTCCAGTTCGACACATCGATCTCGCTGATCGTACCGTTACCGCTATTGGTGACGTAGGCCTTGCTGCCGTCCGGCACGATGACCACATAGTTGGGACCCGGCCCGGTCTGGACCGTCTTGACGACCTGGTTACTCTGCAGATCCACCACGCTGATGCCACCGCGCGTCGGGTGGGTGGCAATCGCGTATCGCCCATTGGGCGTAATCGCGATGTGGTGGCTCCAGCCCACGACGGGGATCGTGAGCATGACGTGACCATGAGCGGGATGAATGAGCGCCAGTTTACTGGTCGGGGTGTCCGCGGGCTGCCCGGCAGCGGGCGGTGTTTCACTCAGGCTGCCGGCGACAAGAAATTCACCATCCGGGGTTGCCGCCAGTCCATGTGGATTTTCAACACCGATGAAGGTCGCTGTAATTTTGTCAGTCGCAGCATCTACCGCGATAACCTGGTTCCCCGATCCCAAAGGAATGTAGACAGTAGGGCCGGCCGCTGCAGAACCGGCCCCGGTAATCGTCCCGAGCATCACGAGTAATGTGTAAATCCACTGTTTCATGGCAAACCTCCTTGCATTACCGGAAAACCGCTATCTCATCCTACAACCTGTACCCCGGGCACAGGTCAAGGTTTTCAAACTGCTAATCGACCTCGATCTCTCCTTTCATACCTGCTTCGCGGTGTCCGGGAACCAGGCAGGAAAAACTGTAGTTACCCGGTTTAACAAACTTCCAGACGACTTCGCCGTGTTCCCCCGGGGCCAGGGACACCATGTTAGGCTCGGCGTGCTGCATGGCCGGACTGCGGCGCATCATTTCGGCATGCTCCTTCAGTTCTTCCGACGACCCGATCACCATTTCGTGGCGAATTTTTCCGCTGTTACGCACAACGAAACGAACTGTCTCTCCCGCCTTGAACTTTAGCTCATCTGGCGAAAAACGCATGGTGTCATCCATCGTCACCGCGACGCTACGACTGACCTCCGAGGCCTCACCCGGTCGCCCTGCGTCAGACTCGTGGCGCTTGTGAGACTTGTCGTGCACGTCTTCTCCCAGGGGCTGCTGTGGCTTCATGTGTCCCACCTCCTGTCCATGGCCGGCACCATGGCGATGGCTTTCCTGATGATCGCCCGCAGCCATCGACAGACCGGGTAATGCACCGAGAACAAGAACAAGTATTTTAGCTTTCATTGATATAGCCTCTCTGTTTCAGAATGTACTTTCAGTGCACCAGGTCAGAACCAGAACCGTAAACCGGCCACAATCCGTGCCTCGCTGCTTTGCTGTCCTGCGGCCCGTGCGAAATCCCGGGTTTCGCCAAACTTGCGCGCCCACTCGAGGCCCACATAGGGCGCGAACTCACGCCGAATTTCGTAACGCAGCCTCAGTCCCGCCTTCAGTTCGGATAATCCGTCACCCAGTCCTCTGCGGGCATCGCGCTTGCCGTACCAGTCCGCCTCGACACGCGGCTGCAGAATCAGTTTCTGTGTCAGCAACAGGTCGTACACCGTTTCCAGGTTAAAGGCGGTACGCCCGGATTCGCCGACATAGGCAGTTGCATCCACCTCAAACCAGTACGGCGCCAGTCCCTGCACACCGAACGCCAGCCAGGTTCGGTCCGGGTCTTCGCCGCTGTCGTAACGCACCCCGAGCTGCGCGTCCCAGAAAGCGGCGACCGCATGTCCCCACAGCAACTCGGTCGTGGCATCGACAACCTCGCCGTTGTCATATTCACCCTCGGCCTTGATCACGGCACGGTCATAGTCGCGTCCGTACCACCCCTGCAAATCATAAAATGCGGACACGTTGTCATCCGCCTTCACCCGCTCCAGACGATCAGCCAGCAGCGATGCGAAATTTGATTCGTCAGCGAGGTGCAGGCTCGGCGAATCCGGAAAACCGTAGCCATCCGAATAGGCGTGAGGATCACGCGCGTCGGGGGGCGGCGAACCACCCTGCATGGCACTGGTACCCGCAACTGTCATGGCGGGTTGCTGCCCGGCTTCCTCTGCCCGCGCGGTCGACAGCCCAAGTGCCAGCACAACAGCCACAATGGAAACCATCCGGTTGCATATCATTGCTACATTCTCCTCAATTCCCCCGGACCGCACTCAGGCCACGACCACTTCGCGGAACATACCTGCGTCCATGTGGTACAACAGGTGACAGTGCCAGGCCCAGCGACCGAGCGCATCCGCGCTGACCCGGAAGCTGACACGCTGTGCCGGTTGTACACTGATCGTATGGCGGCGGGCCAGAAACCGGCCGTCGGGGTCTTCCAGTTCGCTCCACATGCCGTGCAGGTGCATGGGGTGCGTCATCATGGTGTCGTTATGCAGGATGACTCTCAGACGTTCGCCATGGCGAAAATGCACGGGCGTCGACTTGCCGAATTCAAGGCCATCCAGTGACCAGGTATAACGCTCCATATTTCCGGTAAGATGCAGTTCAATTTCACGTTCCGGGTCACGGTTGTCCAGCGCACCGCCGAGCGTGCGCACATCGGCGTACGTCAGCACCTTCCGTCCGTTGTTACGCAAGCCCACACCGGGATCGTCCAGATTGGTTCGCGGCGTATCGACACGCATGTCCACGCCGGGGCCGTACTCGCTACGGGCATGACGCACACGCACAGCACCCGCTCCCATGGCATGCCGGCTGTGGTCCATGCCTGCCATACCCGCCATACCCTGCATCGCTCCACCCGACATGGCGCCCATCATGTCCTTCATGGTCAGCCATTCCGGCTCATCCAGCGGCGGCACGTCGGCCGCCATTCCCGCCCGTGGCGCCAGCGTACCGCGCGCATAGCCGGTGCGGTCCATCGACTGGGCAAAGATCGTATAGGGCTGGTCGCCTTCGGGCTCCACTATCACGTCACAGGTTTCGCCGGGGCCGAAGCGAAACTCATCAACCGTCACCGGCTCGACATCCTGGCCGTCAACGTGCACGATAGTCATCTTCATCCCGGGAATGCGCACGTCAAAGAAACTCTGGGTTCCGCTGCTGATAAAACGTAGCCGCACACGCTCGCCCGGCGTGAACAACCCTGTCCAGTTGCCTGCGGGCGTCGTGCCATTCATGAGAAAAGTGTAGGTGTAGGCCGATATATCCGCGAGATCGGTCGGACTCATGCGCATCCGGTTCCACATGCGTCGTTTTGCCATGGCGAGGCTCAGGCCTTCGTCGGCAACGTCGCGGAAAAAATCACCTGCTGTCAGTTGATTGAAATTGTAGTAATCGCTCTGCTTTTTCAGCCTGGCGTAAACGCGCATCGGGTCTTCGTCAGTCCAGTCCGACAGCTGCACCACATAGTCCCGGTCGGCGCGGATACGATCCCCTTCGGCGGGCTCGACAATGATCGCCCCGTACATACCGGTCTGTTCCTGGAAGCCGGTGTGGGAGTGGTACCAGTAGGTACCCGACTGCCGGACCCTGAAGCGATAGACGAAGGTTTCCCCCGGCGCGATACCGGGATAGCTGACACCGGGAACGCCGTCCATCTGATAAGGCAGGATAATGCCGTGCCAGTGGATGGAGGTGGAAACGCCGAGCCGGTTTGTGACCCTCAGTGTGACTGTGTCGCCTTCCTTCCAGCGCAGGATCGGCGCCGGAATCGAGCCATTAATGGTGGTCGCCACGCGTGGCGTACCGGTGTAATTTACCACCGCCTCCGCGATCACGAGGTCGAAGCTGGTGCCCGACAACACCGGCACCCTGCCGGTACCCGCGCCTGCCGCCGGTTGAGCCCACGCCGGGCTGAACAGGGACGGCAAACCCAGCGCAGCGCCACCGGCAACCAGGCCTTCAATAAACCGCCGGCGCGAAAAATCGGGCGCTGCCAGGGACTGGTGTAACGTGCGCTTCATTGTGGCTGGTTCCTCCGGTGAGAAAGCTGCATGGCTGCGGATGCCGGTAATCAGTTGTCAAGGCAAAAGATAGCATCCACCCCTTTCTACCGGATGACACAACCATTACAATTCTGTAATGCTTGTGTCATCTTCGCGCCAGAATGACCCGTGCATTATAGGTGGCGATGGTTGAATACCCCCCCATGGCCGACAGCATGCGGCAATACCCGAACACGTGGTGCGGAACGCAGATGAAACTTCTGATTATCGAAGACGAAAGCAAGATCGGCGACTACCTCAGGCAGGGGCTCTCCGAAGCAGGCTTTGTAGTCGATCTGGCGCGTAACGGGCTGGACGGACACCATCTTGCGATGACTGAAACCTATGACCTGCTCATCCTGGACATCATGCTACCGGATATCGACGGGTGGAAGATCCTGAAATCGCTGCGCGAGGCCGGTCGAAATACTCCGGTTCTTTTCCTCACCGCACGCGATACGGTCGATGATCGCGTCAAAGGGCTGGAACTTGGTGCCGATGACTACCTCGTCAAACCGTTTGCCTTTTCCGAACTGCTGGCACGCGTGCGCACGCTGCTGCGGCGCGGCGTCAGTCCTGCCAACGAGACAACGCTGACGGTCGATGACCTCGAACTCGACTTGTTGAAACGGCGTGTAACACGTGCCGGGCAACGCATTCAGCTTACCGCCAAGGAATTTGCCTTGCTCGAATTGCTGGTGCGACGGCGGGGCGAAGTTTTACCCCGCTCCCTGATTGCCTCCCAGGTCTGGGACATGAACTTCGACAGCGACACCAATGTCATTGACGTCGCGATACGCAGGCTTCGTGCGAAGATCGACGAAAACTTCGAGCCTCGACTCATTCACACACTGCGCGGAATGGGCTATATGCTGGATGTACCGGATGACGGCTGAAAAGCAGCCCGGGCGACGCCCCACTTCGCTCACGCTGAGACTTACCCTGCTGTTTGGCTTCGTATCTGTCGTAGTGTTCTCGGGATTCGGGTGGCTGATCAATGACTCGATCAAGCACCACTTTGCCGAACAGGATATCAATGAACTCAGGATCGTTGCCCAGGCGGTTGACAAGGCGATCCTCACCAGCGCTTCCGCAAACACCGCCGCGCAGCTCAGACAGCGGTTCGACGACATCCTGGTCGGGCATCACGGAGCGTCGCTGCATATTACGGATGAGAACGGCAAAACCCTGTATGCCAGCAGCGGACCGGATCTCTCCACACTCGTTCGTTCTGCCACCAGAACCCGCGGCAGTTCGGTACGGGAATGGAGTGACGGGGAACACCACTACCGTGTGCTCGCCCGGGGTATCGATGACCCGGCCCGACCCTCGTTGCGACCGTACTCCATCAGTGTCGCAGTACCCATCGATTACCACCTGAACTTCCTGGATGGATTCCGTAAAACCCTGTGGCTGATGGTGGCCAGCGGATTTGCCATCACCAGCCTGATGGGCTGGGTTGCGGTACGAACCGGACATGCCCCCCTGCACCGGATAGTCGAGCAGATCCGCCACATCAGTGCAAACGCGCTGAACACGCGACTGTCACCGGAATCCGTGCCCGGCGAACTTGCCGACCTCGCAAACTCCTTCAACGAAATGCTTGAGCGTATGGAAGAATCGTTCCTGCGCCTGTCGAACTTTTCCGCGGATATCGCGCACGACCTGCGCACCCCCGTCACCAACATGATGACCCAGACCCAGGTGGCTCTTTCCCAGACACGCACCGTCGAAGAATACCGGGAAATCCTGTACTCCAATATTGAAGAATATGAACACATGGCGCGGATGATCAACGACATGCTGTTCCTGGCCAAGGCAGACAATGATCCCGGCAATCTCACTGTCACCAGTGTGAATCTGGCCGACGAAGTGGAGGTACTGTTCGAGTATTATGAAGCCTGGGCCGAGGAACATGGCGTCAAACTGGCATGCGAAGGCCATGCCACGGTTTCGGGCGATCAACTGATGCTTCGGCGTGCGCTGGGCAACCTTGTTTCCAATGCCATACGCCACACCCCCGCCGGCGGAACGGTACGGGTCAGGCTGGGCACAACGGAAAGTGGCGACACCAATGTCATCGTCGAAAACCCCGGGGCGGAAATTGCGCCACACCACCTGCCAAAGCTGTTCGATCGATTCTATCGCGTTGATCCGTCGCGCCAGGAAGGCGGCACCGGGTTGGGGCTGGCTATTGTCAAATCCATCGTCGATGCGCACGGCGGTAACGTGAGCGTGGCATCCACCAGTGGAACAACACGGTTTCACGTCTCCCTGCCCCCGGGCCCGGACATCCCCGATCGGACGACATAGCCGACACGGGTTCTCTACCCGGGCAGGCATTCCTCCATCCCGGGGCGGAAAAATCCGCCAAAACGTACTGCACGGCGACCGTATGCAACTCACGCTCTGCGGGTAACCCTGTAGCAGGATCCTGGCCGTTCCGCCTGAAAAGGAGACTCGAGCCTCGTCCATTACAGGTTCCCTGTGACTGTCCGCGAAACGAATATCGTTCAGTGTCCAGTCGTGACGGAAATAATCCGTGCGAACGGGGTGACTCTGCAACCACTGCGCTGTTTCAGTATCAAGATAGGGCAGGATAAAACCTTTCACACCGCCAGGTCTGGCGGAAAACAGCTTCGCCTCCTTTTTCAGAATCATGCTCAGGGTCAGGGTCCCCGACTGCCGGTCGAGCCGAAGCCCCTTGCCCGGGTTATGCAGGAAGCCGCGCAACAGCGCATCCAGCTGTCCATCCAGCCTGTTCCCGGAAAAGGGCTCCCGCCCCTGGTCCGGGCAACTGACGGCAGCGCAACTGACTGCGAAAACAATGCGTGGGTCACCGAACTTTTTAAGCAGAACCTGCTTTTCGATCTCCCCAAGCGTATAGCGCCTGCCACCGACATCTATGACCTTCTTTATCCAGGGATACTTGATCAGGCTTATTTTCAGGCTGCGAATAGAATCCACGGGGTAGTGCAGCAGTACCAGGCGCATGGCGGAGAAATTATAAACATTGATCCAGAATGCCTTGGCGAACTGACCGGACTGGACCGTTGCCGGGTCGACCCGTCCGAGCATCTCCACGATACGGCTGACCAGGGAATCCGGCCGCCCGGCATCCGCCGCCATCCGGCGGTAGTCAAACGCCGTCGTCTGTATGCCGTGGATTCGCACCGGCGCGTACCAATAGCTCGCGAGCAGTTCGCCATAAAGTCGTTCGAACTCCTCACCCGGCTGCGCTGCGGACACCGAAGTCATCCCGCCCAACAGCAGGACCTGTACACGGAGCAGGAGCGCAGACCTCAGGCGATGAATCCTGTTTTTCACAGGTCAAACTCCTCAGCCACGGAC
>CAYSRA010000069.1:0-9214 GCA_964433205.1 uncultured Thiohalobacter sp.
CGCGGGTTGTATTTCATGGTGCAGGAACCCAGCGGGTAGAAGTGGGTGTCGATGGAGAAGTTCTTCTGCGACAGCCGGGTGTAGTGCCGTACCGCCTGCATTTCCGAGACTTCCGGCAGGGCCGGCCGGTCTTCGCGCAGCAGTTCCGCGGGCAGGTCGTCCGCGCAAACATCAATGTCGGGCGCCTGTACCGCGGCCCGGCGGCCGGGGCGGGAGTGTTCAAAAATCAGCATATCGTTACTCGTCGTGCAGTTGTTTGTCCGGTCACAGCGCGGCCAGCGCCTTGTCGTAATCCGGTTCCTGGACAATTTCCGGGACCATTTCGGTGTACACCACCTTGCCGTTTTCGTCGACCACGACGATGGCGCGGGCGGTAATACCGGCCAGCGGGCCGTCCACGATCAGCACACCGTAGTCCTTGGCAAAGTTGCGCGAACGCATCATCGACAGCGGGATGACCTTGTCGACGTTTTCCGCACCGCAAAAACGGCCCATGGCGAACGGCAGGTCGGCGGCGATCACCAGCATCACCACATCGTCCCTGCCGGCTGCGGCCTCGTTGAACTTTTTCGTCGACGTAGCACACACCGGCGTGTCGAGACTCGGCACGATGTTCATCAGGATCTTCTTGCCCGCATAGTCAGACAGGTGCCGGTCGTTCAGGTCGGCATCGACCAGGGTGAAGTCGGGCGCATCGCCGCCGACTGCCGGCAGTTCGCCGTTGGTGTGGATTTCAGTGCCTTTCAGAGTAATTGTCGCCATGTTTCCGCTCCTCGTCATTTAAGCCATTTTCGGCTGCACCGGACACCCGGTGGTGGTTTGTTTTTCAATGGCGCGGGCCATGTGATCGGCAAAGCGATCCAGGTCCGCGTCGGTTTTTGTCTCGGTGGCGCACACCAGCAACGACTCGCCCAGTTCGGGATAATCGTCGCCGAGCACGTAACCGGGCTGAAGATTATGCGCATACAGCGGCCGCAACAGCCGCTTCAGTGACAGGTCGGTGGTCAGCACCGCCTCGTGGAAAAACGGGCGGTTGAAACGCGGCCGCACATGATCATTACTGAGCTTCCCGACCAGCTTGCGGGTATTGGCGTGGCTCGCCAGCGCCACGCGGCGCAGGCCTTCCGCGCCCAGCAGACTCATGTGGATAGTCGCTGCTGTTACCAGCAGCCCCTGGTTGGTGCAGATATTGGAAGTCGCTTTCGAACGACGAATGTGCTGTTCGCGTGCCTGCAGGGTCAGGGTAAAACCTTCGCGCCCGTCGCGATCCACAGTACGCCCGACGATACGCCCCGGCATCTGGCGCACGAAGTTCTGGCGTGCGCACATGAACCCGAAGTAAGGTCCGCCCGACGACAGCGGCACACCCAGTGGCTGGCCTTCACCGACGGCGATGTCCGCACCTGTCTCGCCCCACTGGCCCGGCGGCCTGAGCAGCGCGGCCGCCACCGGGTTGGCCACAGCGATCACCATCACGCCGTTGGCGTGCGCCCAGTCGGTGAGCGCATCGACGTCTTCCAGCACGCCGAAGAAGTTGGGCTGGGCAATCACCAGCGCGGCAATGTCCTCGCCGCTGTACGCGTCCAGGCTGTCCAGCGTGACGTGCCCGCCATCGTTGTCGAATGGCACTTCCACCAGTTCGATACCCTGGTTGGTAACGATGGTGCGCGTGGTGGCACGGTAGGCCGGATGCACGCTGGTGGGTATCAGGATACGCCGCGACTTCGACTTGCGGTTGGCGCGAATCGCCATCAGCACCGCTTCCGCCAGTGCCGAGGCACCGTCGTACAGCGACGCGTTGGACACGTCCATCGCCATCAGTTCCGTCATCATGGTCTGGAACTCGTACACCAGTTGCAGCGTGCCCTGGCTGGCTTCGGCCTGATAGGGTGTGTAGGCACTGTAAAACTCGCCGCGCGTCACCAGTTCCCACACTGCGGCCGGAA
This sequence comes from uncultured Thiohalobacter sp., assembly GCA_964433205.1. Lineage (GTDB taxonomy): Bacteria > Pseudomonadota > Gammaproteobacteria > DSM-19610 > DSM-19610 > Thiogranum. The sequence continues at coordinate 1,947 of CAYSRA010000069.1, forward strand.
TGTGGTGCTGGTAGGCACCCGCACCGATGAAACACAGCGGTTGCCCGTCCTTGCCGGCACGCTCGGCCATCAGCCGGCTGATTTCCTGCTCGGTCATTCCCTCGGGAATACCTTCCAGCGTACCGCAGCGCAGGTGTTGCGGGATTTCGTCGAACAAATCTTCGACAGCGGACACACCAATGGTGTTCAGCATGTCGCGGACGTCATCTTCAGTATGGGGTACAAACGGCATAGGACTTACTCGGACCCGGACTCGATATATTCCTGGTATTCATCGGCACTCATCAGGCGATCGACATCGTCGAGGCAGGAGGGCTGCAGGCGCATCAGCCAGCCGGCTCCGTAGGGATCCTGGTTGACGGCTTCCGGCATGTCGGCCAGTTCCTCGTTGACCTCTACCACGGTACCGGCGATGGGGGCATACACATCGGATGCAGCCTTTACGGACTCGACCACCGCGCAGGCTTCCTCGGCTTCCACCTCGTGATCGACCTCCGGCAACTCGACGAACACCAGGTCGCCCAGCAGCGCCTGCGCATGATCGGTGATGCCGGTAGTCACCGTGCCATCATCGTTCACCCGCACCCATTCGTGACTCTTGCTGTATCTCAGATCACCCGGCACATCACTCATTGTCTGTTCCTCTTGTGCAATTGTTTCAATCCAGTTCTACCTGCGCCTGGCCGTGGCGCACGAACGGCGGCCGCACCACGCGGGCGTCCAGCAACTTGCCGCGGATCTCGACCTGGCAACGTTCGCCGATATCCGCCGGCACGCGCGCCAGCGCAATCGCGCGGCCCAGCGTCGGCGAGAAGGTGCCGCTGGTGGTCTCGCCTTCGCCGCTGCCGCCGATCACCTTCTGGTGGCCGCGCAACACACCGCGCCCCTCCAGCACCAGGCCGACGAACTTCTGTTTCAGCCCGGCCTCGCGCTCGGCTTCCAGCGCCTTGCGGCCGATGAAGTCGCGCTCAGCCGGCTCCCAGCCGACGGTCCAGCCCAGCCCCGACACCAGCGGGCTGACAGTTTCGTCCATATCGGTGCCGTAAAGATTCATACCCGCTTCCAGGCGCAGTGTGTCGCGCGCGCCCAGTCCGCAGGGTTGCACGCCGGCATCGGCCAACGCCTTCCAGAACGCCGGCGCTTCAACATCCGGCAGCATGATCTCGAAGCCGTCCTCGCCGGTGTAGCCGGTGCGCGCAACGAACAAGTCATCGACTTCGGCGCCATAGAACAGGCCAAGTAGTTCGATAATGTTGCGCTGCGCAGCATTGAACAGCGACAGTGCCTTGTCGCGCGCGTTCGGCCCCTGCACGGCGATCATGGCCAGTTGCGGCTGCTCGATCACCTGCACATCGAAGGCCGTGGCGTGTTTGCCGATCCAGGCCAGGTCCTTTTCACGCGTGGCGGAGTTGACCACCAGGCGGAAATTGTCTTCAGTAAGAAAATAGACGATGAGATCGTCCAGCACATGGCCCTGCTCGTCGAGCAGGCAGCTGTACAGTGCCTTGCCGGCATCCTGGAGCTTGTCGATGTTGTTGGCCAGCAGATAGCGCAAAAATTCACGGGTCTTTTTTCCGTGCAGATCGACGACGGTCATGTGCGAGACATCGAACATACCCGCGTCGCGGCGCACTGCGTGGTGTTCCTCGATCTGCGAGCCGTAGTGGATCGGCATCTCCCAACCGGCGAAATCCACCAGTCTGGCGCCCATGGCCTTGTGTGATTCGTACAGGGGTGTTCTGTTTCCCATAACTGACTCTGCATTGCTGGAAGCGTTGGCTGTCATGCCGCCCGGAAACATCCGGAACGACGGCTCGAAATCCGTCGCCCCTCTGTCCGGTAACCTGAGAGTGTAGGCAGCCGGGTAGCTGCCGTCCCCTTCGGTGGGCTACGCGTGAAGGGTAGCCGCTCTCCAGAGTCAATCCGGCTGAATGCCTGCTGCCGCGGTCCTTTTTGCCTGAGCGATTCCGGGCGGGTTGCGCCTTCGGCGGCCGGCCGGGCCGGCTCTCTCCCGCAGCAGCGCGAGATCGAAGCCGCACTATACCCTGCCGGCGGGAGCCAGCCAAGCGCGCGTCCCCGCACCGGGCGAAATTCACGGGACTGTAAAAGAACCCGGACATTTGTCGAACAGATTTACAAACAGGTATCTCCTACCCACCCGTCTAAAATATAATTCCGGGGCTTTTCATAGCCTTGTCTTTTTGTGCATGAATCTTGCGTATACTTTTTTGAAGCACCGCGCAATCCGTCACCAGAACCACCAGGCGGTGCAAAAAACAGACTAAAAGACCAGGGAAGCAAGGACAGGGGTCCAGCCGTTCAGGACGAATAACACGCCCGCCTCCGCCCGACGCTCCACCAAAAAATAAAATGCTTTGGAGGAGAAACACCGTGCACACAACCATAAAGACAGTTGCAGCCATCACCCTGCTGGGCGCCAGCAGTCTGGCGAACGCCACCGTTTACAACATTCTCGACGTCATGAACGGAAGCAGCGGATTCGCCGCCTCCCTGTTTCACGACGCATCCGGCCCGGATGCCATGTCGGGGGCCACACTGGCGAACATACCCAATGGCGCCGTGCTGGCAGGCAGCTACGACGATCTCACCGGCAACCTCAGCGCCACCATAGACATGGGTGGCGGCGACAGCTTCACCCTGTCCGGCACCGGTTTGCTGTTCGACGGCAGTGGTACACTGGCTGCCAACAGCCAGCTAAGCATCAGCTTCAGCACGCCGAGCGGCGCGCTTCAGAACGACGAGCTGGGTTTCCTGCCCGGTTATGTATGCTGCGGCGGCACCGACCTGGATCCCAACTCATTTAAATCCGACGGCACCAACATGGTCATGACCCTGTGGGGCGCCAACTTCGGTGGCGGCACCTTCACTGGCAGCTACGACGACACTTCCGGGAATCGCCTCGCCACCTTTGGCATAGATTTGCGTTTCAGCCTGACGCCGGTTCCTGTTCCCGCCGCGGTATGGCTGTTTGGTTCCGGACTGGTGGGCCTGGTCGGGTTCGCACGGCGCAAACGGCGCTAGAGCACTTCAACCTCGTCACCCACCCTGACCACGCCGGCACTACGTGGAATCAGGTTCTGGCCGAAATACACGCCACCTTCGGGTCGGCGGCGGTAGGTGCTCAGGGTGCGCAAGGGTTCGCTGCCGGGGTCCTTGACCCCGGTGTCCGGATCGATGGTGGTGAAAATACAGCGCGAACAGTTCTTCACACCTTCAAACTCGACCTCACCGATACGGATACGCCGCCAGTTATCCTCCGCATAGGGCAGATCACCGTCCACCACCAGGTTGGGTCGGAAGCGCCGCATGGAGACCGGTTGTTCGAGTCGCGTGTTCAGGTCCTTCAGTGATGCCTCGCTGATCAACAACAGCGGAAAACCATCGGCAAAGCTGACTTCGTCACCCGGCCGGCCATAATCGGGATCGACACCCCGCACCAGGTCATCGGTCATCCGCACCAGGTGGCACTCGACACCAAGGTAATCGGAAAACCACTCGTCCGCCTCGCGACCTGCGGGTACGGCGTCGCACTGGTCACGCCATATTGTGACTTTTGTGAGGTCGCTGTCTTGCACCTGCAATGGCAGTACCAGTTCGGTTTTGCCATTCACACTGACGCGCAACGACACACCATCGAGGTGCGTATTCACCACGGCCAGCGACGGGTACTTGCGCGCCGTCATGAACTTGCCCCCGGTATCCACCAGCATCCAGCGGCGGTCCCACGGCAAACCGCGCGGCAGAACTTCGCTTTCATTGAGCGCAATACGACGCGTGGACTTGATCGGGTAGATATTGATTTCAGTCAGTTTCATAACCCAGTAATCCATCTCGATAAAAAAACACCTGCCGGGCCGGGTTGTGACGATACACGCGTGTGCGAGACGCCGCCGCCTGGCGAATCTGCGATCTGCCGCTATAATTCAGGAACAAAACGCCATTGCGACAACCATAACAAAATCGTGGCCGGAAAGAAGCCACCACCAGGGCGGTTATATCACGGGAGAACATTGCCGATGAATGAACCGTTAAGCCTGACCCCGCAGCAGGTCAAGCAACTGCTCGACAGCCTGCACGAGTTCCATGAAAACTATGGCGCGCTGGAAACCCTGTTGACCGGGCAATCGGAAAAACTGATCCTCGATGCCTTCAATCACTTTCTGCGCGTGTTTCCGAACGAAGACCAGCGCGACGACGGCGCACCCGAAACACTCGCCCGGGCCTATCACCACAACAACGTCCCCTTCGCACTCCTCATGGGGTGCTTCAACCACACAAAGGAAGCGTTGATCCAGCTGTTAAGCGCCGACCTCGAAGAACCAGCCGACCATTTCAGCACTATCAACCACTGGTTCGAGTGGGGCAAGCAGAACACCGCACGTCACTACATGCTGCTGGAAACCCGCAGGCTGAGCCCGATACCCGAGGCGGCAATCCGCGAAAAAGTGCTTATTCAGTGTTACGTCCAATGGATGGAAGAAATAAACCACGCCATTCAACATGACCTCGAACGCTTCCCGCTGATACCCGCACAGGAAAGCCGCTTTGCGCAGGCCTTGCGTTACCCTGAAAGCCTGCTCATCTGCCTGGACCTGAAGATCTGCGACCTGATCCAGGAGCAGCACCGGCTTATTTTCCAGCAGGCGAGCATTCTTTACGCCATGCTTTCCACCGGGCGTTACGAACAGGCCTATCTCGCCTACCAGGAAATCCAGCAGAAGGTCACCCAGATGTTCAACCTGCTGGGCACACTGTACTTCGAGAGCCAGACCAACCGCATATACCGTTTTTTCAGCTTCGTGCAGGCATCCCTGTACCTGCCGGGAAACAAATATTTCTGCGTGGTCAACCTGCGCGGCATGCGCAAGCTCAACAAACTCTACGGCAACGAAACCGGCGACCACGCCCTGAAAATCATCGAGGAACTTTTGAAACAGGAGTTCGAGCAACACCAGTCATGGATGATCTACACACAGGGCATTGCCGGCGATTTTTACATCATGTCCTATATGGCCGACGTCGAGCAGGTCGAGCAGTTACTCAAACGCCTTGAAAAGAACACCAGAGAATACTCAAAGCAGGAAAATCTGCCGGTCGAACTCGGTCTCCAGACACACGGCATCAGCCTGACGGATCTGCGCGAACTCACCACCGAGAACATGCACCACCTGATCCATTACCTGAGCCTGCACCTGCGTCAGCCCGGCAGCACGACCAACACGATAGAAAACACCCCCGAACAGGCAGAGAACATGCTCCGCTGGATGCGCGAGCAGTATCACAAGTCTCTCAACCTGAGGAACATGCTCTCCGAGAAGGCCGTGGATATTTTTGTCCAGCCGCTGGTAACACTGGACGACCAGCGGTGTATTCACGCCTTCGAAGTGCTCGGCCGCTTCCGCCAGGAGGACGGTTACATCAGCGCCGGCATTTTCATCGATGACATCGTCAGCATGGGCCTGGTCGCCGAGTTCGACAAGCTCATTCTGGGCGCGATCGTGCACCAGGCCGAAGGGCTGGCGCAGATCACCGACCGCCTGTTCATCAATGCCTCGGCGCACTCGCTGGAAAACGAAACCTATATCAGGGCACTGGTCGAAGCCATGAACGGCCCGTTACAGCCGTTCGAGGTGGTTATCGAACTGACCGAACAGATCCTGCTGAACAGTATCGAACTGGTCTACAGGCTCCACAACGAGCATGGCCTTAATTTTGCCATCGATGACTTCGGCACCGGTTATGCCTCCCTGCAGACCGTCATCGAACTCGCCCTGCGCGGCGGCATCAAGTACCTGAAGATCGACGGTTCCCTGGTACGCACCCTGACGACCAACAAGGCCAGTGAACAGATCATACGCATCACCCGCCAGATGGCGCAGGAACTGAACCTGCGAACCGTGGTGGAGTATGTCGAGACGACCGGACAACTCGACAAGCTGGTGGGTATGGAACTGGACTTCGGCCAGGGTTACCTGCTCGGCGTTCCCGACCCGGTGCCGGTGTGGCAGGGGAAACTGAACTACATCAAGAGCAAGCAGGGATCGAACGAAGCCATCTTTCCGGGTCTGATCTAGACATTCAGGCCCATCGCCGCACGAACGATCTGCACCTTGATCGGGGTGACCCGGTCAAACAGCTTCAGGCCTGCTCCGCGCACGGCGCGCACCGGCAGTGCAGTGCTGCCGAACAGTTGCTTGAATGCATCCATTGCCGCCATGGTCAGTATGTTGTCGCCACGGCGCGCGCGCTCGTAGCGGCGCAGCACGGAGAAAGCGCCGGGATCACGCCCCTGCCCGCACGCCACGCGCAGCGTTTCCGACAGCGCCTGAACATCCTTCAGCCCGAGATTCACGCCCTGACCGGCCAGCGGATGCACCACGTGCGCCGCATCGCCGACCAGCGCCAGCCGCGGCCGCACATAGGCCTCGGCGGACTGGCGCAGTAACGGGAACAGGGCACGCTCACCACAGCCGGTAATCCGGCCCAGCCGGTATTCGAAGGCCTCACCGAGTTCCTCACGGAAAGTATCATCGTCGAGCGCCAGCAATTCCTGTGCGCGCTCACTGGTCACCGACCAGACAATGGAACAGCGGCCATCGTGCAGCGGCAGAAACGCCAGCGGGCCGTCGGGCAGGAAGCGCTGCCAGGCAGTCTCCCGGTGCGGCTTTTCGGTCGACACCACGGCCACCAGCGCCTGCTGGCCGTAGTCCGACACCTGCACGTGGATACCCGCCAGATCGCGCACCCGCGACTGCTTTCCATCGGCACCGACCAGAAGTTTTGCCGTCAGGGTCGAGCCGTCCTGCAGCGTAATACGCTGCCGTGTGCCGGCGTCCTCGAAGTGTTCAAGTGCGGACGGACACAGCCGCGTCACGCTATCAGTCTCTTTCACCACATCGAGCAGCGCGCACTCGATCACGCGCGACTCGATAATGTGGCCGAGATCGGGTTCGCCGAGATCGGCGCTGTCGAAATGCACTTCACCCGGACTGCCGGCGTCCCACACGCACATCTCACGGTACGGCTGCGCCAGCGGCGCGATGGCCGGCCAGGCGCCGAGTGACTCAAACAGGCGCTGCGAGGCGCGTGAAATGGCATACACCCGCAGATCGATGCTACCGTCCGGCCACTCGCACACCGGTTCACGCGGGTCGAGTATCGCCACACTGAAACCGTCCCGCCCCAGCGCAGCGGCCAGCGCCAGCCCCACCAGCCCTGCACCGCTGATGACGACGTCGAAATCTGTG
>CAYSRA010000069.1:9314-14124 GCA_964433205.1 uncultured Thiohalobacter sp.
TCGGGCGCGCCGATATCGCCGGCGGCACGTTGTGCGTCGATGACCACTTCGGCGAGCGCCGCAACGTCGCGCAGCCCGAGGTTGAAGCCCTGTCCGGCAATCGGGTGCAGGGTATGCACTGCATTGCCGATCAGCGCCAGGCGCGGCGCGATGGACTGCTTCGCGCGCAGCAGTTGCAACGGGTAGGCGTAGCGGGTGCCGACCTTACTGAAGCGCCCCAGCCGGTAACCAAAACGGTCCTGCAGGCGTGCCAGGAAGGCCGAATCGTCGAGCGCCATCACCTCGTCCACCTGATCGGTGCGCAATGTCCATACCAGTGAACAAGGGTTGTCATTCAGCGGCAACAGCGCCATGGGGCCGGTATCGGTAAAGCGTTCGTAGGCAACGTGCCGGTGCGGCCGGCCCGGTGTGACGTTGGCGATCACCGCCGTCTGGCCGTAGTCCCACTGGCGGGTAGCAATGCCCAGCTGCTCGCGCACCTGTGACTGCACGCCGTCGGCGGCGACCAGCAGGCGCGCGCTACACTCGACAGCATTCCCGTTGAGGCGCAGGGTTGCACTCACCCTGTCGCCTTCGACGCAAAACGTTTCCAGTTCCGCGGGCGTCAGCAGGCGCACGTTATCCGTATCACGGAGCGCGCGAATCAGTGCATTGCCGAGTATCCGCGCACTGGCGACATAACCCAGCGCATCCACGCCCTCTTCCTCGCATTTCAGGCGCGTAAAGCCAAAATGGCCGCGATCCGACACATGAATGGTATGGATCGGACACACGTCATCGCGCAGTGATTCCCACACGCCCATACCGGAAAAGATACGCTGCGAGCCCTGCGCCAGCGCAATGCTGCGCTCGTCGTAGTTGGGCTGTTCGTCAATGCGAAACGGATGCGCCTCGACAATCGCCACATCCAGGCCAGCGCGCCCCAGCGCCAGCGCCAGACTGGCGCCGACCAGACCGCCGCCGACAATCAGCACATCGGAATCGAGAACTTCATCGTTCATACGTCATGCCTGCATCAGGCTTTCGATTTCGTCGACGGTCTTGGGCGCAGCCTTGCTGAGCACGTCATAACCGTCGCGGGTTACCAGCACATCATCCTCGATACGGATGCCGATATTCCACCACTTGCGCGCCACGCCCTTGCTGTGCGCGGGAATATACAGACCCGGCTCCACCGTCAGCACCATGCCGGGTTCCAGTTCGCGCCACGCGTCGCCGACCTTGTAGTCGCCCACGTCGTGCACATCCATACCCAGCCAGTGCCCGGTACGGTGCATATAGAAACGCCGGTACGCTTCTTCCTTGATCAGGCTGGCCGGCCGCCCCTTGAGCAGACCGAGTTTGACCAGCCCCCGCGTCAGCACCTTCACGGCGGCAACATGCGGCGCGTTCCAGTGGTTGCCCGGGTAGACTTCCTCGATAGCCGCCAGTTGCGCAGCCAGCACCAGCTCGTAAATGGCGCGCTGCGCCTTGCTGAAGCGGCCGTTGACCGGGAAACAACGGGTGATATCGGAAGCATAGTAATCGTGCTCGACACCGGCGTCGATCAACACCACGTCGCCGTCGTTGAGCGGCGCGTTGTTTTCGGTGTAGTGCAGGATACAGGCATTCTCGCCTCCGCCGACAATCGACGGGTAGGCCGGCTCTCCACCGGCCTTGCGGAAGGCATAGAGAAATTCCGCTTCCAGTTCGTATTCCATCATGCCCGGCCGGCATACCTGCATGGCGCGCTTGTGGGCGCGCGCACTGATGTTGGCGGCCTGGCGCATGGTCTTGATCTCGGCGCGGCTCTTGTACAGGCGCATATCGTGGACAAAGTGCTCCAGCGACACAAACTCGTCCGGTGCGTGCTTGCCGGCGCGCGACTCGCTGCGAATGCGGTTCACCCAGCCGATGACGCGCTTGTCGAACTCCGGCGCCGTGCCCATGGTATAGAACACGCGGTCATGGCCTTCCAGCAGGCCGGGCAGGATGTCGTCGATATCACCGATCGGGAACGCATCGTCGGCACCGAAGCGCTCCACCGCGCCTTCCGGCCCGGCGCGGCGGCCGTGCCAGGTTTCCATTTTCGGATCGCGGTCACGACAGAACAGCAGGTACTCGCCGTGCTTGCGGCCCGGCATGAACACCGCCACCGCGTCCGGCTCGGGGAACCCGGTCAGATAGTAAAAGTCACTGTCCGGCCGGAACGGGAAATCCACATCGCGGTTGCGCGACTGCTCCGGGTTGGTCGGCAGGATGGCGATACTGTCCGCTCCCATCATGCGCATCAGCTGCTTGCGGCGGCGGGCGAATTCTTTTGCTTCCATGGTGTGCTACTGGATCTGTTGCGGCGCGGCGGCCGGTTGCAGTTCATCGTGGACGAACAACACGCCAATGCGCAGGTATTCGACCACTTCCTCAAAGGCGACGTTTTCGTCCTCGTCGGGGCTTTCCAGATCGAAATCGACCTTCGCGATCTGTGCCACATCGTCGAGCAGTTCGGCGAGTTCTTCAGAGAGCTTGTCGCGATCCGGCAGACCACCGAGCCCCAGGCCGGACAAAAAACCGTTGCACCAGGCCCCCAGCGACTCGGTTCGCTCGGCCAGCGGCGCATCGTCGTCCGGAATCAGCAATTCGAAATCCAGTTCCTCGCTGTGCAGACTGGCCAGCGTGCGCTCATAGACCGACTGCAGGCACTGCCAGGCCTTCGACTGCGCCGCATCATGCGGGTCGAAATCGTCGAACAGCTCCGGCAACCAGCGCTGCGGATCGGCAAAACCGGCCGCGCAGATCAGTCCGCACATCAGTCCGTGGGCGTCGGCCGGATCGGCGCCAGGGCTGGCGAGATCCAGCACATCCTGTATATCGTAGTACTCAAGGCATTGATTTTCTGACATTGCCGGATTATTGCACAGCACCGACATTGACGCATTTTTAGCCGTTCTCTATAGTGGGCACATGAGTCAGACAAGTCCGCAATCCGTTACAGAACAGGAACTCCGCAAGCTGGAAGTCCGGCTCGAAGAGCTGGTCGACACCATCACCCGGCTGAAAGAGGAAAACCGCTCGCTGCGCCACCAGCAGGAGTCCATGGTCACCGAACGTGCCGGCCTGATCGAAAAAAACGAACTGGCGCGCAGCCGGGTGGAAGCCATGATCAACCGCCTCAAGGCCATGGAGCAGGGGGCATGAGCAAGGCCAACCCCATGCGCATCCAGATCCTGGACAAGGAATACCTGGTCGCCTGTCCGGACAACGAGCGTGAGGCGCTGTTTGCCTCGGCCGAGTTCCTGAGCGAAAAAATGAAGGAAATCCGTGACACAGGCAAGATTGTCGGCAACGACCGGATCGCCGTGATGGCCGCCCTGAACATGGCCCACGAACTGCTCGAACACCGCCACAGCAAGGACGACTACCAGTTCGACATCAGCAAGCGCATTCGCGCCCTGCAGGACAAGATCGACGTCGCCCTCAACCAGGGCAAACAGCTCGAACTCTGAGCCCGGTTCACTCCTTCGGTATTTGCGCTATACTGGGTTTCCGCATCTTCTGCGGTACGCGTTAGCGGTTAAGATCTCCTTGAGCCTAATAATTGTCCCCGGGGATCGGTTTGCCGGGCCAGTGAGCATGTCTGCCACGTGCGGAAAGCCTTAGGCCCGGCACTCGTCCCCACCTGAACCTCTGGTTCAAGGGCAATAGCTGCAACGGTATTCGCGGAAGATGCCTTTTGTTATCCAATACCATGCCCAATCGTTCCGACCAGCGCAGACAACTGCGCAGCCAGCGCTGCGCCCTCGACCCCGCCGAGCGCCAGCAGCGTTCGCAGCAACTGTGCCAGCGACTGGCACGACATCCCCTGTTCCGTAACAGCCGGCGTATCGCCGCCTACCTGGCCGCCGATGGCGAAGTCGACGCCCGGCCGCTGATCGAACGCGCCTGGGCCCTGGGAAAACAGGTCTACCTGCCGGTACTGCGCAGCTTCGGCCACAACAAGCTGTGGTTTGCACGTTATGAGCCGGACACGCCGCTGGTAAAAAACCGCTACGGTATCGCCGAACCCGAAATCGACCACGTGCGGCGCATCGAGGCCTTTGCGCTCGACCTGGTGCTGACGCCACTGGTCGGCTTCGACGCGCAAGGCAACCGGCTGGGCATGGGCGGCGGTTTCTACGACCGCAGCTTCGCCCACCTGCTGCGCCGCCATCACTGGCTGAAACCGCGGCTGGTCGGCCTGGCGTTTGACTTCCAGCAGGTCGCGCACCTGCCCGCACACCCGTGGGACGTGCCGCTGACCGCCGTCGCCACCGAAACCCGCATCACCGAATTTCGCCGATAAAAAATTTTCCCGGAGCAGAACATGAACTACTGGCTGATGAAATCCGAACCCGACGTGTTCGGCATCGAACACCTGAAAAAACTGCCGAAGAAAACCGACCACTGGGACGGGGTGCGCAACTACCAGGCGCGCAACATGATGCGCGACGACATGAAAAAGGGCGACCTGGTGTTCTTCTACCACTCCAATTGCAAGGAACCGGGCATCGTCGGCATCATGAAAGTAGTAAAGGAAGGCTACCCGGACTACACCGCCTTCGACCCTGAACAAAAATACTATGATCCGAAGAGTGATCCGGACAAACCGCGCTGGTATATGGTGGACGTGCAATACCAGCGCATGACAAAGCGGTTAATCAGCCTGCAGGAACTGAAGGAATACCCGGAACTGGCCGACTGCCCGCTGGTGCGCAAGGGCAACCGGTTGTCGATCATGCCGCTGACCGAACAGCAATGGGATTTTATTCTGAAGCTGGAAAACCAAAAACCCAAA
>CAYSRA010000070.1:0-12679 GCA_964433205.1 uncultured Thiohalobacter sp.
AGCCGTCTGCCATGGAATGAAGTAGACGCGCAAATCAGAAAATTCAGGAACAGGTAAAGGATTAATCCATGGCGGTAAGGGCCCCCGGCGTGACGACCTGCCGGAATGAGCGCGCAGACTAACTAGCGCTACCGTGCTGACATACCATCCCGCCAGGTGGTCACGGCTATCGCGGGAACGGTATGATCTTGATTTGGTGGGCGATACTGGATTCGAACCAGTGACCTCCGCCGTGTGAAGGCGGCACTCTAACCAACTGAGCTAATCGCCCGCTGTGGGAGAAGGGATTCTAGAGCGACCCTGCGGCAGGGTCAACGGACTTCGCCGCCATTGCGGACAAAAGGCGGGAAAAAAGTGGCGGATCGAACTTGCACGATCCGCCACAAGGGGGGGGGTTACGGGATCAGGGGTCGTCGCGTTCCAGTTTCACAACGACCAGGTTTCCGGTCGCGGTGTCGGTGTAGGCGTTGATCTCCACGTAGGGGTTTTCACCGTTCATCCATGCCGTTTCCAGCTGCTGGAGATTGAAACGGTGAACACCACTGTTGCTGCTGTCCTTCATGAGCGTTGTATTCGACACCTGGAATACGCTGCCATCCTGCAGGGTGACGGTGCCGGTGTTGACATCAGTCGCGGTGACATCGATGACCAGGCCTTTGTATTCACTCTGCGAGCTGGCATCACTGTCTTCCATGCTGATCTTTTCGGCCACCAGATCACCGGCGGCGTTGAAGCGGCCTTCCACCTCGACCATGGCACCGGCTACGAGATTAATGCTGCCGTCATCGTCGGATTTGGTGCTGCTGTCGGTGGTGACATAGGTCCCATCCATCAGCCGGAAGTCGTTTCCGCTCACTGAAGCGATGATGCCCTTGATTTCCATTTCTTCGCCTTCATTACCCTGTTCACCTTTTTTCCCGTCGTCTTCCATCTCGATGCGGGAGGCGGTAAGGGTGGAGCCGACCGGGGCCGTGTTGCTCTTGACCTCCACGTACAGGCCATCGGTGAGCGCGATGCTGTCAAGAACCGCTCCGCTGTAATCGACTGTCAGGCTTCCCAGGTCAAACGTCTGGGCAACGGTGTCGAGGTTGCTGATAACGCCCTTGACTTCGATGCTGTCACCATAGCTGGCGATGTCCACCGCCTTCACTTCAACACGCGTGGCGATCACGTTGCCGTTGCCATCGCTGTAGCCGTTGACCTCGACGATGTTGCCGGCGCTGACCAGGTCAATGCTGGTAATCGTGGCTACCTTGCTTTCGAACAGGGTGTTGGCGTCGATGGTGACCGTCTGTCCCATGATAACCATGGTGCCGGTGCTGCCGGCGGGAGGGATGCTGTTGCTCTGCACGACGCCTTCGAGTTCGTCGGCGACGTTGATGCTGACCGCGACACCGGTTGAGCCGGTTGCGCTGCCGTCCAGCTGGGCAACCATGCCGACCGCGAGGTCGGACTCAGTGGCGGGAACGCCGTCGATCGTGATGCTGGTGCCGGTGGTTTCATATTCCACACCATTGACGAACACGCTGCCGAAGCCGGTGATGGTGCCGACAGTTGCGGTGCTGGCCGATGTCGCGGTTGAAGTGCTGCCGCTACCGCCGCCCCCGCAGGCCGAAAGCCCGAGGACTACCGCGATAGCGCCTGCAATCTTTGTTAACTGACTGATATTCATAATAACCTCCTGAATTGTTGGCGAGTTGAGCGGCGGGGTGCATGGGTAGGGGTTGGGATGTAGCGCCTGCCGTTATTGGGAATAATATCCCAAAACTTGGGTAAGTCAAGACTTGTCGCTGGTTGTTTCTGTTTATGTGATACATGTCACAAAAGGGGTTCCGGGACTGGATAGCCGTCACTGGCGCGGGCAAGTTCGGGCGGCGACTGGCCCCGTCGGGCCGGAGCGCGCTCCGGCCGCAAAACTCTGCTTCGGACACCCCCGTGCTTTGTTACAATGCGCCCTTTTCACAACGAGTTACTGCATTCACATGACCGTCCGAACCCGTTTTGCCCCGAGCCCGACCGGCTACCTTCATATTGGTGGCGCGCGCACGGCGCTGTTTTCCTGGTTGTATGCCCGCCACCACGGCGGCACCTTCGTGCTGCGCATCGAGGACACCGACCTGGAACGTTCCACGCCGGAGTCGGTGCAGGCGATCCTCGACGGCATGGAATGGCTGGGGCTGGACTACGACGAGGGCCCCTTCTACCAGACCGAGCGTTTCGATCGTTACCGCGAGGTCATCCAGCAACTGCTGGACGAGGGCAAGGCCTACAAGTGCTATTGCAGCCGCGAGCGGCTCGATGCGTTGCGTGCCGAGCAGATGGAGAAGAAAATCAAGCCGCGTTACGACGGTGTGTGTCGTAACGGCGCGGAGCCGCCTTCGGAAGATGCGCCCTACGTGATCCGTTTCCGCAACCCGCAGGACGGCGAGGTGGTGGTCGACGACCTGATTCGCGGGCGTGTGACCTTCAGTAACGAGGAACTCGACGACCTGATCATCGCCCGCACCGACGGCTCGCCGACCTATAATTTCACGGTGGTGGTGGACGACAGCGACATGAAGATCAGCCACGTGATTCGCGGCGACGATCACCTCAACAACACGCCGCGCCAGATCAATATCTTCCGCGCGCTGGGCCTGGAGCCGCCGACCTACGCGCACGTGCCAATGATCCTTGGAGCCGACGGCAAGCGCCTGTCCAAGCGTCACGGCGCGGTGAGCGTGTTGCAGTACCGCGAGGACGGCTACCTGCCCGAGGCGCTGGTCAATTACCTGGTGCGGCTGGGCTGGTCGCACGGCGACCAGGAGATGTTCACCCGCGAGGAGATGATCGAGCTGTTCGACGTCACCGACGTGAACCGCGCGGCCTCCGTGTTCAACCCGGACAAGCTGGCGTGGCTGAACCAGCAGTATATTATGGCGGCCGATGTCGAGCGGCTGGCGCCGTTACTCGCCGAGCAATTGCAGAAGCGCGGCATCGACGTGTCGCAGGGGCCAGACGTCGTCGAGGTGACGCGCGCCCAGCACGAGCGCGCCAAAACGCTGGCCGAGATGGCCGAGATCAGCGAGTTCTTTTACCGCGACTTCGATGAGTTTGACGAAAAGGCGGCGAAGAAGCACCTGCGCCCGGTGGCGCTGGAGCCGCTGCAGAAGGTGCGGGAGGCGCTCGCGGCCCTCGATGACTGGCAGCCGGAGGCCCTGCACCGGGCGGTGCAGGAGGTGGCAGAAGCGCTGGACATCAAGATGGGCAAGGTGGCGCAACCGCTGCGCGTGGCCGTGGTGGGGCGCGCCGCCTCGCCGGGTATCGACGTGACACTCCATCTGGTGGGGCGCGATGCCTGCCTGCGCCGCATCGACCGGGCGATCGATTTCATCCGCCAGCGCGCGCAGCAGGGATAAACGCCATGAGCCAGGAAGAAAACACGACACCGAGCAATTTCATCCGCGCCATCATCGACGCCGATATCGCCAGTGGAAAATACGGCGGTCGGGTGGCGACGCGTTTCCCGCCCGAGCCCAACGGTTACCTGCACATCGGCCACGCCAAATCGATCTGCCTGAACTTCGGCATCGCGGAGGACTACAACGGTAGCTGCAACCTGCGCTTCGACGACACCAACCCGCACAAGGAGAACGTCGAGTTCGTGGAGGCCATCAAGCGCGACGTGCACTGGCTGGGCTACGACTGGGGCGACCGTTTGTTCTACGCCTCGGACTATTTCGAGCGCCTCTACGACTACGCCGTGGAACTGATCAGGCGCGGCAAGGCCTACGTCTGCGACCTGACGCCGGAGCAGACCCGCGAGTATCGCGGCACGCTCACCGAACCGGGCCGCAACAGTCCCTACCGCGACCGCACCGTGGAGGAGAACCTGGATCTGTTCGCGCGCATGCGCGCCGGCGAGTTCGCCGACGGCGAGAAAATCCTGCGCGCAAAGATCGACATGGCGTCCTCGAACATGAACCTGCGCGACCCGGCCATCTACCGCATCCGCCACGGCGTGGTGCACCACCAGACCGGTGAGTCCTGGTGCATCTACCCGATGTATGACTTCACCCACTGCCTGTCGGACGCCATCGAGCGCATCACCCACTCGCTGTGCACGCTGGAGTTCGAGGACCACCGGCCGCTGTACGACTGGTTCCTCGACACACTGGAGGTCGAACACCACCCGCAGCAGATCGAGTTCTCGCGGCTGGAACTGGAATACACCATCACCAGCAAGCGCAAGCTCACCCGGTTGGTGGAGGAGGGATACGTCGAGGGCTGGGATGACCCGCGCATGCCGACCCTGGCGGGGATGCGCCGGCGCGGCTACACGCCGGCCTCGATCCGCGATTTCTGCGAGCGTATCGGCGTCACCAAGTCGACCAATAATGTCGAGATGAGCGTGCTGGAGAATTGCGTGCGCGAGGACCTCAACCAGCGAGCGCCGCGCCGCATGGCCGTGTTGCACCCGCTCAAGGTGGTCATTGAGAACTACCCCGAGGGGGAGGGAGAGATCCTGCAGGCACCCAATCACCCCCAGGACGAGTCCATGGGCGTGCGCGAGCTGCCGTTCACCCGCGAACTGTACATCGACCGGAACGACTTCCGTGAGGAAGCGCCCAGGAAGTTCAAGCGCCTGGTCACCGGCGGGGAAGTGCGCCTGCGCAACGCCTACGTCATTCGCTGCGACGAAGTCATCAAGGACGACGCCGGCGAGATCATCGAACTGCGCTGCAGCTACGATCCCGACACCCTGTCGAAGAACCCGGAAGGGCGCAAGGTGAAGGGCGTGATCCACTGGGTGTCGGCGCCGCACGCGGTTCACGCCGAGGTGCGCCTGTACGACCGCCTGTTCAGCCAGCCGAACCCGGGCGCGGACAAGGACGGTGGGGATTTCACCGACCACCTCAACCCTGAGTCGCTGTTGACCCTCACGCGTTGTTACCTGGAGCCGAACCTGAAAGAGGCCGCGCCGGGCGAGTTTTTCCAGTTTGAGCGTGAAGGTTATTTCTGTGTCGACCCGGACCAGAGCCACGGGCTGCCGGTGTTCAACCGCACCGTGACGCTGCGTGATTCATGGGCTAAAATCGAGAACAAGGGTGGCTGAAAAAATCTTCTGTACAGGCGCCGGAATTGCCGCCTTTTTATTGACAGGCGGGAGTCTGTCACGTAAAGTGCGCGCCTTACTTTCCGGGGCTATAGCTCAGCTGGGAGAGCACTTGCATGGCATGCAAGGGGTCGGCGGTTCGATCCCGCCTAGCTCCACCAGATTTACAGGCAGTTTGCCTGGTCGTTCGGAAAGGTGCATCCAATGAGGCATGTTGGTCGTTACACGGTCTACGCCGGAATTCTCCTGGCAGCCATCGGGCTGGTCGGGGGATTCACCGCCATGTTCAGGGATGCTGACAGTCTGGCAGTGAACTTGCTGACACTGGTACCACTGGGGTTCGTGCTCCTGCTGGTCGGTACAGTGATGTCACAGTTGTCGGGATCCCCCGGCGGCCAGTAATAAATACTGTCCCCATCGTCTAGAGGCCTAGGACACCGCCCTTTCACGGCGGTAACAGGGGTTCGACTCCCCTTGGGGACGCCATCTTGATTCCGGTTTTTCCCCGGTAACCGGTACACTGCGTAAGTGTTTCGTCATTGATCCATGGTTGGTGACGGAGCACGAAATCGCTTTCTTCAGGTCGGACGCTATTCAAATTCCCCGGGCCACTTCCTTGCTGTGTGAAACACGCTCAGAATCTGGATCTCTCTGCCTTTTATCCGATATGGCACGATGTAGGGTAGCTTTGGAATAACCAGCTCCACTGTTCCCCGAACTCTCCCTGGTCTTCCAAGTCTCGGGTGATCTCCAAGCTGGCTGACGGCGTGCCGTATCGTCTGTGTCACTTCCCAGGCGGCATGTCGGTTGTCTCTGGCGATATAGTCCTGAATATGCTCCAGTGCCCTGGCTGCGGGTTCCGTCCAGATGATCCGCACGATCAGCTATCTTTATACTTATCGAATATCTGCTCCATTTCGGAGTCGCTGGCAAAGCGACCTTCATCTGCCGCCTTCACACCTTCTTTCGTACGCTCGATCTGCCAGGCGTGTACTTCCAGGAGTTGGTCGATCGCCTGATTGACCAGGTAATTGCGGGACCTGTCCATTTGACTTGCCAGCTTGTCCAGCTGCTTGACTTTCTTGCTGTCCGACCGGACTGTAAATGCTTCGTTACCCATTGTTCGCCTTCCTGTGGTTCATGGTGGTTCACTTGTGATTATAGTACAAGATTTAGATGTGCAGGGTGGAACCCCTGATCATGCGGGAAAGCGCATTTAGTGACTGGAACGTTCCAACTTATTGACACAAATAATAAAACTGCTGCCGACTTTACAGAAGCTGTGACAGGAATGTCCGTGCAGGTACAACAATCGGTGCACCGGGTCGTGCGAAACAATCGGCGCCAATGTACTTGCTATCAAGTACGACCTGGAATGCAAAGGGTGCATCGAGTTGCTGTTGAAAGTACTTCAAGGCAGGGCTGATCGACTCATCGTGTTGTTTTACTTCCACCAGAAACCACGGCTGTCCGTCGCGGGCGACGACGAAATCGACTTCGCGTTTTTCCTTGTCCCGGAGATAGCCGCGTTCAAATTTACCAAGGCCCATGTCGTTCCAGCCATCCACAGCCTTGAGAAGATGGCAGGCGACAAGGGTTTCCGTCTTGTCACCTGCATCCCTGATGGTAGCCCAGTCTCTCAGAAACCATTTGGGTTCCTTGCGTAATGACCGGGAGACATTCCTGAACCAGGGTCTTACCAGAAAACCGAGATGAAGGCTGACAAGAAGGTCAACCCAGCGGCGGGCTGTGTCAATCGATATGCGGACATGCTTTGCCAGGTTGCCGTAAATAAGCTGGTGTGCCGAGCGTTCAGCAAGGAGTTTGACGAATAATTCAAGCTGGTCAAGGTGCTGGATCCGGGTCAGGTCACGGATATCCTCTCTGACCAGTTGCTCCAGACGTAGTGTTTGCCAGCGACGGCTGAAACGTGCATCGCGTTTCAAAAAAGGTTCCGGATAACCGCCGTGATTCCAGAGGGCGTCGAAATCCGCAGGCCTGATCTTTTGGGGAGGGCGAACGATCCGTTTTATGTCGGGCAAATCTTGGGTGAGGATCTCGGCAATAGAGAAAGGGTGCATGTGGTACAGGAAATAGCGGCCCATCAGACTGTCACCGCCGCGCCGGTAGACATCCATGCGGCTGCTTCCTGTCGCCATGACGCGGGCCTGATCCGCGTAGGTATCGAAGAAGCCTTTCAGGAATTGTTTCCAACGCGGGTATTTGTGCAGCTCGTCGAAGAGTAGTACGGGGGTGCTGGCAGACAATCGGTCCAGCTTGAAGTGCTCAATCAGTCTGGTCGGGCCAGCGAGGATCAGTTCCCGGTCGTCGATATTGTCCCAGTTGATGTAGACGTCAGCGCGGGCCCGGCAGGTAGTGGTCTTGCCAACTTGCCTTGGCCCGCTGATGAATGCCATCTGCCGTTGTGTCGCCAAATGCTCGGCCAGAAGCGTGTCATATAGCCTGGATCGCGTATTCATGGTTCGCTATTATCGATAGTATCGTATAATAGTCACGACCATTATACGATGAGCTGGTCATAAAGTTCGTTAAGTTCATTATTCATTGCCGTTCTGTTCTGCGTTCAATAACGCCTCGATTTCCTCCTTGTTCAGCGTCCCCGGTACATGTGTGCTGCCCCAGGTCAGCATGGCGTGCAGTACCGGCCCCAGACTACGTCCCTTGTCGGTCAGGTGGTAGGTATAACGGGGAGGTCGATCCTGGTACAACGCCTTCCGCAGGATGCCTTCGCGCTCCAGTCGTTTAAGTCGATCCGCCAGGATGTTACTTGGAATACGTTCCGCCGAGGCCTGGAGGTCCTTGAAGGTGTGACGGCCAAACAGCAGGTCACGCACGACGAGCAGGGTCCATTTATCACCCAGCAGGTCCAGGGTACAGGCGACAGGGCAGCGGGAGCGTTTGCAGTCGGTCATTCAGGGCACTTCAGGCTTGATTCAGTAAAACCAGTATACACTAACTTGCAAAAACGAAGTGACTGGTCTAGTCTTTAGTGGCTTTCAAAATGGAAGTAACTGGAGATGACCGATGGAAATGACCCTGTATTACATGCCCGGGAGCCGGGCAGAGCGCGTTCGTTGGGCACTGGATGAGCTGGATCTGGATTACAGGACAGCACCCATCGACCTTTTCAAGGGAGAAGGGCAGCGAGCGGAGTACCTGGCCATTCACCCACTGGGGCAACTGCCCGCCCTGATCATCGATGGCGAGGTGATGATCGAGAGTGGGGCGATCGTGCAGTGGCTGGCGGAGTCAGTACCCGGGGGTGAGTTGGCGCCGGCGCCGGATCAGCCGGCCCGGCGCGATTTCGATCAGTGGATGTATTTCGCTGTCACCAGCCTAGAAGGTCCCGCCTGGGAGATGATGTTGCACGGCAGGATTCTCCCCGAGGAACAGGCGGTCAGGGCAATCATTCCCTTTGCGGAAAAACGCTATACGAAGGCGCTGGATGTCCTGGAAAATGCTGTGAAGGATCAGGAATACCTTGTCGATGGCAGGTTCAGTGCTGCCGACATCATGGTCGGCTACATCCTTGCATGGTTTCCCGAGTTTCTGACTTCTTATCCCGGCCTCGAGGCATACCTTGCCCGTTTGAAGCTGCGCCCGTCCTATCCACACCCGCCCGGGGACTAGGACAGTTTTTTACAATCTACAACCGAAGAGGGTTTTGACATGCAAACCGATACGCTTTCCCCGGAACTTTACTGGCTGACACTGACCGTACTGATGACCGGCCTCATGTGGGTGCCCTATATTCTCAATCGCCTGGTGGAGCAGGGGCCGCTGGTCGCCTTGTGGGATCCACAGGGTGAAACTGCTACCCGTGTACCCTGGGCCGAGCGCATGATGCGGGCTCATCAGAATGCCGTCGAAAACCTTGTGATTTTTGCGCCGCTGGTCCTTGCGCTTCAGCTTGCCGGCATCAGCAGTTCGGTAACGATTACCGCCTGCCTGGTCTATTTCTTTGCCCGGTTGACACACTACGTGGTCTTTGCCCTGGGTGTCCCGGTGGTCCGTACGCTGGCTTTTGCCACCGGTGTGGCAGCGCAGGTAATACTTGCGTTGGCACTGCTCGGCCTGGTTTAGAAGCTTCCTTCGTGCACCGAAAACTACAGGTTGTGTCGACCTGCAGAACCCATGACCCGTCTATTCCTCGTTATCGGGATATCGGAGAGTGGAAAATCGGGGGTGCCGAGCATGAAGCTGGCGAAGAAATTCAGATTGACGGATGGCGGCCTGTCCCAGTGCCGAGTCAGTCATCACAAACATTGTGTAGTGGTGTTCATATCGTGTCCTTTTGGTGGTGAATAAGCGTCAGTAATAGGCGCTATTATCGCTGTTCAATATCACCAGCCCGATAGCGCCGGCGTTCAGCGCCAGGCTGATCGCCCAGCCGTGGCGCCATGGCGCAAGTACGCTGAAAACTGCGCTGGCGAGCAGGAGCACGGTCGTGGACGGCGGCAATTCCGCATAGAGTCTGGCGATGGTCAGCAGGCCCAGGTACAGCGCAAGAAAGGCCAGCCTCTGTTGTATGCTGAACGGGGTTTTGTGTAGCCGGTCAAGAATTTCGGGTATGGCGCAGGCGCCGGTAACCGCCGCCAGTGCCGCCGACAACTGGCCGACCAGCAGGCTGCCGCTCAATGCGCTGGCAATGGCGAGTCCGGTTGCCTGTGTTGCAAAGGTAAGCGCAGGCGCTAGTGGGTTTATGTATTCCGCCCGGCTGAAAAGAACACTGCCGGTAACGATCATAATGACAAGTTCACCTGCCAGCGCAACGGAAGGCTGGTAGTGCAGTACCGGCCAGGCGATAGCCATGATTGCGGTCAGAAATGCCGCTGTCAGGAACAACCATCGCGCGCGGCGATGTGTTGTGTAGCTTGCCACAACGCTCGCGACAAGTAACAGCCACAACCAGTCTACGGCCTCTCCGGGAGGAAACGCCGGCCATTGGATAATCCAGGCATACGCAGCCAGCCAGATCAGGGCACTGCCGATTACCCGGTGCACGTCCTTGTGCAAGCCCGACACTAACAGCAGGCCGGACAGACCAAAGGGTAAGGCGATGCTTTGAATAACGATCAACAGATAAGGACTCATAGCCGGTTCAGCGTCACGTTATTCTTTGGTCGCCTCGATGTTCAACACGACGGTAACCGCATCACCGATACCGCCGGGCATGAATTTCATGCCGAAGTCACTGCGCTTGAGTGTGGTGCTTGCATTGAACCCGGCCCGATAACCGCCCCAGGGATCCTTGCCTGCACCGACAGGCGTTATCACAAACGTCACGGGTTCCGTCTTGCCGTGCAAGGTCAGTTTGCCGTTAATCCTGGTCGGTCGGCCCTGTGGGTCGTAACTGACCTTGTCCGCGGAAAAATGCATGACCGGGTACTGTTTGACATTAAAAAAATCGGGGCTGCGTAAATGTGCGTCCCGTTTTTTGTGATTGGTGTCAATGCTGGCTGTTTTGATGGTTACGTCAAGTCCGGGCGCTTTATCCTTATCCAGAACAAAGCGGCCTTCGATGTCGTTAAAACGGCCTGTCAGCTCACTGGTACCGAGGTGGCTTACGCTGAACAGTACCGTCGAATGCGCCGGATCGATACGGTAGCTGCCCGGGGTGGCATCCTCGGCGGCGGCAATGTGTGAAAAACCCAGTAACGCAAAAAATGCAAAGGGCTTCAGGATGTATTTCGCTGGGTGAAACTGCATTTTAGTATCCTCTTGCTGTATTGAGTGGGTAGGGAAAAGATTAATTTCAGGTAAGGATGACGATTTTCCAACCATCGCGGTAGCCACTGTTTGACCGTGGGTGAATTCGCCGCCGGGAGCTTCCTCCACAATACCGACCGCTTCGATACCGGGTACCCGAGGGAATTCTACGTCGGGCGACATTCCCTTGCTTAATGAGTACGCAAGTTAACGTGGGTTGGTGGTGGAGAAGATATAGCGCGCAATTTTCCAGTTGCCATCGCTGGTTTTCCGCAACAGGAACAGTTCCTGATTGCCTTCGGCAACCTTGTCACCCGTGGCATTGATCGTGGTGGTGCCAGCGGAGCTGGTGCGTGCAAACGCCCAGTCATCTGCCATGGTTTCGATTTCCAGGATGTCGAATTTGATATCAAGGTCGATCGCTGTAAAGACAGCCTGGTAAGCGGCTTCTATTGCGTCAATACCGACGGCTGGAGGATTGTGTTGCGCCATGAAAACACCGTCCTGAGTGTAGAGCTTCAGGACGCCGGGGACGTCGCTGGCATTGAGCGCCTGTTCGTAGGTCTTCAGTAGTGCATGGATGCGCTTCTGGTCTGAGTCGGCGGCATGGACGCCAGACAGGAAACCAAATATCAGGAGGGTCGCGGCCATAATGTGTATGAGTCGATGCTTCAAAATAAGTCTCCTTGATAGTGGGTTTAATCGTGTGGCAAACACTATAAGTGTTTGCCGTAAACTAGAATATAGGTAAAATAAACAAATTATTATTCCATATATGGAAATATCTATGACCCCTGATCTGAATGCCATGGCCCTTTTCGTCAAAGTGGTCGAGCACAAGAGTTTCACGGCAGCTTCCAGGCGTCTTGGTGTGCCGATTTCAACCGTGAGCCGTAAAGTGAGTGAGCTTGAAAAAACACTTGGGGTGCGCTTGCTGGAACGGTCCACCCGCCAACTTCGATTAACCGAGCTGGGCCAGGACTACTACGCGTACTGCCACCGGGGGCTAGAGGAAATTGAAACCGGTACGCTGATGCTGAATGAACGACAGGCCGAAATAGCCGGTACCTTGCGCTTGTCGGTGCCGCCCGGTCTTGCGGACCGGTTGGTCGTTCCCCTGGTCAGTGCGTTTCAGGCGGCTTATCCGGCCGTGACGGTCAGGATTCTGATTACTGAACGGAATGTGGATTTTATCCAGGATGCTGTCGATCTGGCATTACGTGTTGGTGAGCTTAAAGACAGCAGCATGGTCGCACGGCCGCTGATTCGCTACCGTCATGTGCTGGTCGGCGCTCCTGTCTATCTGGACAGGTTCGGTGCACCCGATCATCCGCGTGACTTGCCGGGGCATCGTATGATTACGTTTGGCGGGTGGTTTGACGCTGTGGCCCTGAAACTGGTCAATAAAGGCCATGTGCATACAGTGCGTGTCGATGGCGTACTTTCACTGAACGACTATGCCGGCATTCAGAACGCGACCGAGGCGGGGCAGGGTATCGCCGAAATCCCGTCTATTATCTGCGGCGAGGCCTTGCGTGACGGCAGGCTGGTCGAAGTGATGCCTGGCTGGCGTCTTTCTCCTACAACCCTGTCGGCTGTCTATCCGAGCAACCGGAATCTTTCACGAATCGTCCGGTTGTTTAAAGATTTTTGTATTGAGCACATCAATGCCTTGTCGCCCTTCGTGGATATTTAGGCACAGGTGTATGATGACAACGGTTTAAGATCCGGTGCCAGACAGATTGTCTGCGTGGCTCGAGTTGCCATATAGATGTAAGTGTTACATTGCATAGGGGAAAATAAACAAGTCACGATGAAAAGAAATACTTGGCAGAAGATTGGACGGAAATGGTC
>CAYSRA010000071.1:0-12664 GCA_964433205.1 uncultured Thiohalobacter sp.
CGTCGGTGCAGCCGAGCATCGCAGCGACATGTGGATGAAGCGGTCCCTGTTTGAGTGGTTTCGCAGAAACCGCGAGTTTGGGACCGCGCCACATGGCGCGAGAAGCGCAGGGGACCCGCGTAGCGGGCAAACCGTTGAGCCGAAAAAACCTGCCACCGACAGACCGGCACCTGCCACGAAAATCAATCGAGTCTGACCCCATTGAACTACCATTGAACTACGAGGTCGTGGGCCGGATCATCAATTTGCCTGAAGACCATGATATTGCTTACATGATCGCGATCGGCAAGGGCATCAAGGACCCCTGGCCGCGCCCCGGGCAGTTGCCGCTGGACGAAGTGCTGATCGAGAACGGGTTCTGAACGCGCGGAGTTATTTGCGTTTCAGTAA
Organism: uncultured Thiohalobacter sp.; assembly: GCA_964433205.1. Taxonomy (GTDB): domain Bacteria; phylum Pseudomonadota; class Gammaproteobacteria; order DSM-19610; family DSM-19610; genus Thiogranum. The sequence goes on from CAYSRA010000071.1 coordinate 391, forward strand.
CACATACAGGGCACCGGTGCCGCCGTCGTACTGACGGGCGGAGCAGTAGGCGAGAACCTCGTCGCGCTGGCGCAGCCAGCCGCCGACCTTCTGTTTCAGTACCGGAGCGCGGTGCCGTGAGCCCAGGCCCTTGCCGTGGATGATGCGCGCGCACTGGACGTGGCGGCGCTGGCATTCGCGCAGAAAGCCGGCCACGGCGGCGCGGGCCACCGGCACGGTCATGCCGTGCAGGTCCAGTTCGGCGTCCACCGACAACCGGCCGCGACGCAGCTTGCGCACGGTGCGCTGTTGCAGGCCGGCGCGGATATAGAGCAGTTCGTCGCCGGTTTCCATATCCGCCGGGTCGAACAGGTCCGAGAGCATGTCGCGCAACACCTCGGTCTCATCGCGCTCGCGAAACACCGGGCGCGGCGAAACCGCGCGGCGCACCGGGGCGACACGGTCGCTGGCGACAGGCTTTACCTCGCCCACGCTTTCGCGGAACAGCTTGACATCTTCGGTATTCGGTTTGCTCATGTGCCCGGATTGTAACTGTTTTTCTGACAGGGGTAATGGGCGCGCGCGGCGGACTCGGGTATTATGGGGCCTCCATGCGAATTCTGATTTCCAATGACGACGGCTATCGTGCCCCGGGCCTGCGCTGTCTGGCCGATGCGCTGCAGGCGGTGGCCGATGTCACCGTGGTGGCGCCGGAGCGCGATCGTAGTGGCGCCAGCAACTCGCTTACGCTCGACAGCCCGCTGCGCGCCCGGCAGGGCGAGAACGGTTATACCTACGTCGAAGGCACACCCACCGATTGCGTGCACCTGGCCATCACCGGCCTTCTCGATCACGAGCCGGACATGGTGGTGTCGGGTATCAATGCCGGCGCCAACCTCGGTGACGACGTGATCTATTCCGGTACCGTGGCCGCGGCGATGGAAGGGCGCTTTCTCGGGCTGCCCGCCATTGCAGTGTCCAATGTCTCGTTTCAGCCGCAGCATTTCGATACCGCGGCGCAGGTGGTGCTGGCGCTGTTGAAGCGCCTGGAATGCGAGCCGGTGCCGGCGGAGACCATTCTCAACGTCAATGTGCCGGACATCCCTTTCGGCCAGCTCAAGGGCTGGCAGAGCACAAGGCTCGGCAATCGGCACCGCTCCGAGCCGGTAATCCGTGAAACCGACCCGCGCGGTCGCCCGATCTACTGGGTGGGACCGGCGGGCGCCGAGCAGGACGCCGGGCCGGGAACCGATTTTTACGCGGTGCGCAGTGGTTACGTTTCCGTCACACCGATCCACGTCGACCTGACCCAGCACGCGGTTCTCGACCAGGTCGGCCGGTGTCTCGGCGACATACTGGAGAAACCTTGAAGTCACTGAGTCAGGGTATCGGCATGACTTCGCAGCGCACCCGCGATCGGCTGGTGACGCGCCTGCGTGATGAGGGCATCCGCGACAACCGGGTGCTCGATGCCATTGCGACCACCCCTCGCCACCTGTTTATCGACGAGGCACTGGCGTCACGCGCCTACGAGGACACGTCGCTGCCTATCGGCCACGGTCAGACAATCTCCCAGCCTTATACGGTGGCGCGGATGACCGAGTTGCTGCTGGAGGTGAAGCCGAAGGTGGTACTCGAAGTCGGTACCGGTTCCGGCTACCAGGCCGCGATTCTCGCCGCGCTGGTGGACAAGGTGTATTCCACCGAACGCATCGAGCCGCTGGCGACCCAGGCGCGGCAGCGGTTCCGTCAACTGGGCTACCGCAATATCCGCGTGCAGCACAGCGACGGCAGCTGGGGCTGGCCGCAGTTCGGGCCGTTTGATGCGGTTATCGTAACTGCCGGAGCGGCGGATATTCCCGAGGCATTGCTGGAACAACTCAAGGTGGGTGGACGACTCACCATGCCGCTGGGTGGTCGTGACCGGCAGACCCTGATTACTGTGACCCGCACGCCGACCGTCTACGAGCGCGAGGATTTCGAACCGGTGGTGTTCGTGCCGCTGCTCGGGGGCGCCGGTTGATGAAGTTGTTTACGAGGCTCTATGACATGGCGCTGAGCTGGTCCCGGCATCGACGCGCACCGCAATACCTGGGCGCGCTGAGTTTTGCCGAATCCTCGTTCTTCCCGATTCCCCCGGACGTCATGCTCATGCCGATGATATTGGCGAAGCCCCGGCGCGCTATGTATTACGCGACGTTGACGACGGTTATGTCCGTTGTGGGTGGTACAGCCGGCTATGCCATTGGTCATTTCGCGATCGAGTGGGTGCAACCGCTGATCGGCGAGGGCGGACGCTGGGAATACGCTTACACAACCGCGACCGGCTGGTTCCGCGACTGGGGGTTCTGGGCCGTACTGATTGCCGGGTTCTCGCCCGTTCCCTACAAGGTCTTCACGATTTCCGCGGGCGCCCTGTCGATGAGCTTTATTCCGTTCGTACTGGCTTCGGCGATTGGCCGTGGCGGCCGGTTCTTTCTGGTCGCCAGCCTGCTGGCCTGGGGCGGCGAGGCGATGGCGCAGCATATCCGCCGTTACGTGGAATGGATCGGCTGGTCGCTTGTGGCACTGGGCGTACTGGCCTGGTGGATGACAAGGCACTAAGGCATGCGCTGGTGGGTCTGGCTGTTGTTGTGTTGCCTGCTGCCGGCCTGTTCGTCCGGCCCGGTCAGGGCGCCGATCGGTGATCGCAGCCGTCAGCCTGCACGCATTCCCGCCATGCATACCGTCGGACAGGGCGACACCCTGTATTCCATCGCCTTCCTGTATGGCAAGCGTGTCGAGGAACTGGCGGCATGGAACCATATACGCAAGCCCTATACCATTTATCGTGGTCAGAAAATCCGCCTCACCCCGCCCCCGGCCCGGCAAGCGGCGCTACGCATTCACAAGCCGGCGCCCAGCCTGCCCAAGGTGACCCGATCAGCGCGGCCAACGCCCCCCCGCGGGTCGACAGTCGGACCCTCGAAACCGAAAGTCGCCGGCGCGCCGGCAAAACCGGCGCTAAAGAAGTCGCCCTCAGTTTCGGGGCCGATCACCTGGGCGTGGCCCGCCGAGGGACGTCTGATCCGGCGTTTCAATGCTCGTTCGAGTGGAAAAAAAGGCATCAATATTGCTGGCAAGGCCGGCTCCCCGGTGCGTGCGGCAGCGGCTGGCAAGGTTGTGTACGCCGGGAGTGGACTTGGCGGTTACGGTAGGCTTATCATCATTAAACATAACAAAGACTTTCTCAGCGCTTATGCGCACAATCGAAAGTTGATTGCCAGGGAAGGACAGTGGGTAAGGAAGGGTGAGTTGATTGCCCGGATGGGCAGCAGCGCGACCGACCGCACCGAATTGCACTTTGAAATTCGCAAGAGGGGCCGGCCCGTCGATCCGCTTCGCTACCTACCTGCTCGATAACGGGACGTTGTCAGCGGGCCATGACGTCATGTTGTACCGGCCCGCGGGATAAGGAGACGAGAGGTTAGTCAATGGCCACGAAACGCCAGGATACGACCGGAACGCCATCTGCCACCGAGGCAGAGGGGGGGCTGGATTTCACGGAGCCCGCAACTCCACCCGCCGCTGCGAAAACCCGTTTGAAGGAACCCCCCGAAACCGATGCGCACTTCGATGCCACGCGCATGTATCTCAACGAAATCGGTTTCTCACCTTTACTGACCGCCGAGGAAGAAGTCTACTATTCGAGGCTGGCACAAAAGGGTGATGAAAGCGGCCGGCGGCGGATGATAGAAAGTAACCTGCGCCTGGTAGTGAAGATTGCGCGGCGTTATATCAATCGCGGACTCGCGTTCCTCGACCTGATCGAGGAAGGCAACCTCGGCCTGATCCGGGCCGTTGAGAAGTTCGACCCCGAACGCGGGTTTCGTTTCTCGACCTACGCCACCTGGTGGATTCGCCAGACCATCGAGCGCGCCATCATGAACCAGACGCGCACCATCCGTCTGCCAATACACGTGGTGAAAGAGCTCAACAGCTACCTGCAGGCGGCCCGTCGTCTGGCCCAGTCGCTGGATCACGAACCGAACGCCGAAGAAATTGCGGAACTGCTCGACAAACCGCTGAAGGACGTCAAGCGCCTGCTCAAGCTCAACGAGCGCGTCACTTCGGTTGATGTGCCGATCAGCCGGGATTCGGATTCGGGCAAGACGTTGATCGATTCCATACCCGACGAGAGCAACACCGACCCCTCCGAACTGTTGCAGGATGAGGACGTGCTCGCCAACCTGGAAACCTGGATAGCGCAGTTATCCGACAAACAGCGCGAAGTGGTGGAGCGGCGCTTCGGACTGCATGGTTATAAAATTTCCACACTGGAAGAAGTCGGCAATGAGATCGGCGTCACCCGCGAAAGAGTGCGACAGATTCAGATGGATGCGCTCAAGCGTTTGCGTGAAATACTGGAAGCGGAAGGGTTCTCGTCGGACGCACTGTTCGGGTAGTTCCAGCGGTTATCGGTGGCAGACTGCGATTCGACAATTTTGCAGGGACCGATTCGTTTTGATCGGCTTTGTCATAAATCATGGTCTGTTTCTGAATGAATCATCAGACGCTCGAAGTCGCGTGGAGCAACATACTGCAACACCTCTTTTCCCTTCTCATTGATGATAAGGTCCAGCCCCTTGTCAGGATACAGCAAGTGCGTCACCTGTTCGCTGGTGCGGATAGTTTCAGCAGCAGGGCCGAAACGTTTAATGGCAGAGGTTTCGTCGATGTTTACGGTAGGAATAAACGTTACGCTTGCCACCGGTGCCTGCAAGGCGGTGGACAGGCCGTCGGGGTTTAGCGTGAACTTGCGCGCACCGCTGTCCATATAGCCGAACTTGACAGCGCGTTCGATCATTTGTGTCAGCACTTCCGGCGCAATCTCTGCCGAGAGCACCAGCTTGCCCGAGAAAACGCCGGCCCTGAAATGGCTGTAGAACATTTCCAGCCCGCCGGGGTCCCTGTCCTGGTCCGAAGCAACAATAATGGCTAGCGTCATATCATCGCCGAGTCTGTCGCGTGCGTCCGCCAGCGTGCTCTGTCCCAGCGTGATGCCAAAAACATTTGACAGGCCACCAGGCAGGATTTCAATCTGCCAGGGCAGACCGCTGATATTTTCCGCAGAATATTCCCTGGATGGTTTCAGCGACAGGAAAGCAACGATGATAATAGTCAGAAAGATCAGCAGTGAGAATAGTCGTTTCATAATGCCAATGCTAAACCAAAAAGAACCAAAAAGGGGACGGAGGGATTTAAAATTAGCCAGTTGTAAACTCAAGGGACGAGTTATTTTTCGTCAGTTGTTTGCTGCCCTCTGTTTCGGTCTGCCGCGTTTCGACTGTCCCAGGCGAATCCCGTACTTTGCCTCTACCTGTCGCCTGAACCGTTCATCCGATACGGGCTGACAGTAGTGAGCGGCCTTGCGGATCAAGTGCAGATCTTCATCGGGAACCTGTGAACCAAAAAGCTCTCGATAGGCCTGGCAGCGCTCTTCCGGGGTTCCGCCCAGACGCAGATACTCCGTGTGATGAACGAGCCAATTGCGCTCACCCCGGGCATTTGCACCGTAACTGGACCAGTTATATTCCCCCGGATGCTCCACCATACCGGCTCTGACCGGGTTGAGCTCGATGTAACGGTGGCAAGTCAGGAAATACCGCTCCGTTTGCACCATGCTGGCACGGTGACGACCTTCCCACAGGGTGCCGGTGCGCGAGTGACGGTGGTTGATATAACGGGCATAGCGGCTGCCTACCACTCTCATGGCATCGGAAACCGAGGTCGAGTGCCGGGGGGTGACCAGAAAATGCACATGATTGGTCATCAGGCAGTAGGCGTGTACGGCGACGCCGTAACGTGGAGCAAGTTTTTTCCAGAGTTCGAGATAAAACCGGAAATTTTCCGGCTCCAGAAAGCAGTTTTCCCGATTGTTGCCGCGTTGAACAACATGATAGGGAACACCCGGAAGGTACATCCGTGCTCGTCGTGGCATTGCAGTTCCTTTGCTGTGCCGTGTGGATTTTTTAGCCTGGTCTGGGAGAGGAGAATAATCGTAACGTGGCGCAGTGCGCAACTGGCCAAAAAAATAACTCATCCCTCTTCGTCACGGGTTTACAACTGGCTAATTTTAAATCCCTCCGTCCCCTTTATGGTCCCCTTTATGCCTTTATGTCCTTATGGCTATGTGAGTAACAGGGCGGCGGCTACGGGGCGGTCTTCCGATAGCAGGATGTTGAATGTCCGGCAGGCTGCCGCCGTGTCCATTATTTCCACACCAATTCCCGCTTCAAGCAGCGATGCGGTCAGTGCGGGGGGAGGGAAGCGCAGGGAAGGTCCGGTGCCGAGCAGCAGGATGTCGGTTTCCAGCGTGTGAATGAGCTCGAAATCGGTGCTTTCAAGTTCATCAAGGCGCTGCGGTCGCCAGTCGTCGATGATCTGTTTGTGGGTGAGGATCAGACTGTGGCGGTAGGTTTGTTCACCGACACGGATCTCCCCTTCGCCGTAGCCACGGATCATTAGCGCGCTGCTGAAGTTTTCCCGGACAAAATGCATGCCCGTAACGATAGTCTGCGACTTGTGACATTTCAATAATTTCAGTACCCTACGCGTTTTATTTTCCGTGAAAATATCACGACAGACAGAGCAGTCCGTGGACGAATTTCCCAGAATCAAACGCTTGCCGCCGTATGTCTTCAATATTGTCAATGAGTTGAAGGCGGCTGCGCGCGCGCGCGGCGAGGATATCATTGATTTTGGTATGGGAAATCCGGACCGCCCGACGCCGCGCCACATCGTCGACAAGTTGTGCGAAGCGGCCCAGCGCAATGATACCCACCGCTATTCCATGTCGCGCGGTATCCCGCGCCTGCGCAAGGCGATCTGCGACTGGTACCAGCGCAAATTTGACGTGACGCTGGACCCGGAAACCCAGGCGATCGTCACCATTGGCTCCAAGGAAGGCCTGGCGCACCTGGCGCTGGCGACCGTCGGGCCGGGTGACGCGGTGCTGGTGCCTAATCCGGCCTATCCGATTCATCCTTACGGCATTGTGATTGCGGGGGCGGATATCCGCCACGTGCCGCTGACCGGGGGTAATGAGGCATTTTTCGGGGAACTGGAGAAAGCCATCAAGGACAGCTGGCCGAAACCGAAGATGCTGATTCTGAATTTCCCCGGTAACCCGACCACCCAGTGCGTCGAACTGGATTTCTTCGAACGTGTCGTGGCCATTGCCCGCGAGCAGGGAATCTGGGTGGTGCACGATCTGGCCTACGCCGACCTGGTGTTCGACGGTTACAAGGCGCCGTCCATCCTGCAGGTGCCAGGGGCGGAAGAGATCGCAGTGGAGTTCTACTCGCTGTCCAAGAGCTACAATATGCCGGGCTGGCGTGTCGGTTTCATGTGCGGCAACAAGACGCTGGTGGCGGCATTGACGCGCATCAAGTCGTATCTCGACTACGGTATGTTCACGCCGATCCAGGTGGCGGCGATCGCCGCGCTGGAAGGGCCGCAGGAATGCGTGGATGAAATTGTTGCGACCTACAGGAGCCGGCGTGATGTGCTGTGTGAAGGTCTGAACAGCATCGGCTGGCAGGTTGAGAAACCGAAGGCGACCATGTTCGTGTGGGCGCCGATTCCCGAGCCTTATCGCGAAATGGGCTCGCTGGAGTTCACCAAGAAGATGCTTCGCGATGCCAAGGTGGCGGTGTCGCCAGGCATCGGTTTCGGGGAATACGGCGACGGTTTCGTGCGCTTTGGGCTGATAGAAAACGAGCACCGCACCCGCCAGGCGGTGCGTGGCATACGCGATATGTTTCGTAACGACAACACATTACTCGCAGCAGCGGGCGAGGGGGGTTCTTGAAACCGGTCAAGGTAGGCTTACTGGGTCTGGGTACTGTCGGCGGCGGCACGTTCAACGTGTTGCGCCGCAACGCGGAGGAGATCGAGCGTCGCGCCGGTCGTGGTATCGAGATTTCCTACGCGGCAGCGCGCGAGTACGACTCCGCGCAACTCCCCGGTATCCAGAATATCCGCGTCAGCGATGACGCATTTGCGGTCGTGGATGACCCGGACATCGATATTGTTGTTGAACTGATCGGCGGTTATGAGCCCGCGCGCGAACTGGTGCTGAAAGCCATCGCCAACGGCAAGCACGTGGTGACGGCCAACAAGGCGCTGATCGCGGTGCACGGTAACGAGATTTTCGCCGCGGCGCAGAAGCAGGGTGTGATGGTGGCGTTCGAGGCGGCGGTGGCTGGCGGCATGCCGATTATCAAGGCGGTGCGTGAGGGGCTTGCCGCCAACCGCATCGAGTGGATCGCGGGCATCATCAACGGTACCGGCAATTTCATCCTCACCGAAATGCGCGACAAGGGTCGTGACTTCGCCGATGTGCTGGCCGAAGCGCAGGCGCTCGGTTACGCCGAGGCGGATCCGACTTTTGATGTGGAAGGTATCGATGCAGCGCACAAGCTGTGCATCCTGGGTTCCCTGGCGTTTGGTATTCCGCTGCAGTTCGACAAGGTGTATACCGAGGGTATCAGCCGCATCACCCGCGACGACGTGGAGTTTGCCGAACAACTGGGCTACCGCATCAAGCACCTTGGCGTGACGCGCCGTACCGTTGCGGGCGTTGAACTGCGCGTACACCCCACGCTGATCCCGGAGAAACGACTGATCGCTAACGTGGACGGCGTGATGAATGCAGTGCTGGTCCAGGCCGATGCCGTGGGCCCGACGCTGTACTACGGCGCCGGCGCCGGCGCGGAACCGACAGCCTCGGCCGTGGTCGCCGACCTGGTCGACGTGACCCGCACGCTCACTGCCGATCCGGAGAACCGTGTGCCGCACCTGGCCTTCCAGCCTGATGCACTGTCCGATCTTCCTATTCTTCCCATGGAAGATGTCGAGACAGCTTACTATCTGCGCCTGTGCGCCGCCGATCGTCCCGGCGTGCTGGCCGACGTGACCCGCATCCTGGGCGATGGCGGTATCAGTATCGAGGCGGTGATCCAGAAGGAACCCGCCGAAGGCGAAGAGAAGGTCGCCGTGATACTGCTTACCCGCCGCGTGCGCGAAAAACACATGAACGCTGCCATCGAACAGATTGAATCCCTGGATTCCATCGAAGGCAGGGTGACGCGCATCCGCGTCGAGCACCTGGGCAGCGAGTAAATGTCCGGGAAAATACGTCAGTGCAACTTCCCCGTCATTGCTTCACTATGCTCGCAATGACGTTACAGAATTATTTCTCTTAGCAGGTAACCGACATGCCATTTCGTCAACGCTATACCGGTCTGATCGACAAGTACCGGGACCGACTGCCCGTTCACGATGACACCCGGCTCATCAGTCTCGGCGAGGGCAACACGCCGCTGATTCGCCTCAGCAACATCCCGCGCGAACTGGGCAAGGACGTGGATATCTACGTCAAGTACGAAGGACTGAACCCGACCGGTTCGTTCAAGGATCGCGGCATGACCATGGCTGTGACCAAGGCGGTTGAGGACGGCAGCAAGGCGGTGATCTGTGCCTCCACCGGCAATACCTCGGCGTCCGCCGCGGCCTATGCCGCGCGTGCCGGCATTACCGCCTTTGTGCTGATCCCGGAAGGCAAGATCGCGCTGGGCAAGCTGGCGCAGGCGATGATCCACGGCGCCGTGGTGTTGCAGATCCGTGGCAACTTCGACGAAGGCATGCAGCTGGTCAAGGACGTCGGCGAGAACACGCCTGTGACCATTGTGAACTCCATTAACCCGTTCCGCCTGCAGGGGCAGAAGACTGCTGCTTTCGAGATCATCGAGGAACTGGAACGCGCACCCGATTTCCATTGTCTGCCCGTCGGCAACGCCGGTAACATCACCGCGCACTGGATGGGGTACAGCGAATATTTCGAGCACGGCATCGTCAACAACCGGCCGAAGATGGTCGGTTACCAGGCCGCGGGTGCCGCGCCGTTCCTGCGCGGCGAGATGGTCGACAACCCGGACACGGTCGCCACCGCAATTCGCATTGGCCACCCGCAGTCCTGGGACAAGGCGTGGAAGGTGCGCGAGGAATCAGACGGCTGGTTCGACGAATGCACCGATGAAGAAATTCTCGCCGCCCAGAAGCTGCTCACCGAGAAGGAGGGTATTTTCTGCGAGCCCGCCTCCGCCACCTCACTGGCCGGTGCCATGCGCGACGTAAAGAGCGGCAAGATCCCCGAAGGCAGTTCCATCGTCTGCACCCTGACCGGTCACGGCCTGAAGGACCCGGATACGGCGATCAAACAGTGCACCGAAGGTGTGATAACCATCGATGCGAAGCTGGGTCCGGTGCGCGAAGCTATTGTAGGTAATCTCAGCTGACGCGAACGGTCAGCCTGCTGGTCCCCGGCCTGGCCGCTGATTTCAGTGGCTATGCTGAAGATATTTTCCCGTCGATGCCGGCGTTGTCGCGCTGGCTGGGGCGCAGTCGTCGAGTCGCCTTTCCGTATACCGATACCGACAGTGCGGCCTGCGCGCTGTTCGGTATCGATGCCGCGCAAACGCCGTCCGCTGCGCTTGGCTATCTGGCCGATTTTTCCGAACCGCCGCCTGCCACCTGTTTCCGGCTTGATCCGGTTCATCTGCGTGCGGATACCAGCGGGCTTGTTTTGTTTTCGGCGCAGAGCGCCGGAATCACCGAACAGGAAAGCCTCGCATTATCCAACGCCATCAGGCCCTGGCTTGAAAAGGATGGCTGGGCGATGCGCCGCGGCGCTGTCGATCGCTGGTACGTACACAGTCTCGAAACGGTTCCACTGCCTGTTACCCGGCCGCTGGTCGAGGTGGCCGGCCAGCCGGTCAGCGCCTGTCTGCCGACGGGAGAAGGTGCCGGCGTCTGGCTGAGGCGTATCAATGAAATGCAGATGTTGCTGCACGGTCAGCCGGTCAACCAGCAGCGTGCCGCGCGCGGCTGGCCGTTGATCAATGGGTTATGGCTGTGGGGCGGGGGAGTGATGCCCGAGCCCGGCACGTCAGCGTATTCGCAGATATTCACCGCACGTGGTGTGCTGTCCGGCCTGGCGGATCTGCATGGCGTGCTGCAACCCGGGCAGGTCGCTGCGGCCGCGCTATTACCGAACGGGCCGGGCTCGCTGCTGGTTGATCTGGATGTGTGCGAACTGGCTGCCACACGGGCCGATGTCCAGGGCTGGTGCGACGCGGCAGGGGGGCTTGAGCGTGACTGGTTTTCGCCGTTACTGGCGTCACTGGCGCGAGGCGCCATCCAGCGACTGGAACTGTTTCCGCTCGACGGATTCCGTTACCCGCTGCGACGTCGTGACCTGCTGGCGGTATGGCGTCGTCGCAGATCCTGCCAGACACTGAGGTTATAGCGTCGGCTTTGCAGCGTTCACGATATATCGGTGAGCGGGTCCTTGATCGCCGGCGGTCGTCCTTGCGCAATGTTGCGTCGATCCAGCGAGCGCCGGAACAGCTGGATCATGTTGTTAACCGGGCAAACACGTTTGAATGCCATCAGAATCAGCTGGCTGCGATTGCTGACCTCGAACTTTTTGAACAGGTGACCCAGATGCAGCTTGATGCTCTGTTCCGACAGGTGCAGGTCTGCGGCGATCTCACGCGTCGACATGCCGCCGAGTACCCGCTGCAGGACGTCGGTTTCGCGTTTGGTGAGTTTGTCCTTCATGTCTTCGATTTTGTCGGCAATACCCTGTTCCACGATGCGCTCCATTTCGGACACGGCCTGGATCAGGTGCTGAAGCGTACTTCGTCCCAGCCAGTAGCCGCCGTCGCGAACCTCGTTGATGGCAATTCCGAGCAACTGCGGGGTGGTGCTGCTATCGATAAATCCGTGGGCGCCGGCACTCAGCATGCGGCGGACAAAGATGTCTTCCATGTCGTGGCCGAGGATAATGGTACGCAGGTCGGGGCGTATACGGGTGAAGGGTTCGAAAATTGCGCCGGCGGGCGCACTGGCCGCTTGCGTGAATGCTATCGACTGTTCGATCATGAGAATGTCGGCCGGGTTTTCGGCATAGCGGCGAAGACAATCGCTGTCCGGGCTGATGCACTTGACGACCTCGATGTCCGGCAGATCTGCAATAATGCGCGTCAGCCCATCGACATAGATGTCCTGATTGGCGATGATGAAGAGGGTGGTTGGCGTGCTTTCGTGGTGGTTCCTTTTGGTGGGGTGAGAGAAGTTTTCAGTGGCACAATTCATGGCAGCACTTTCTTTATTATTTACTACACTATGATGATTTTTCTTTTTGTTACATCTGGTTTTAAGCCCAGGCTCCGGGATTTGTCACTCGCTT
>CAYSRA010000072.1:0-10162 GCA_964433205.1 uncultured Thiohalobacter sp.
ACCCTACCCTATGCACACAGCTTCGTGTTTTCAATAAATAAAAATTCGATAAATTCAGTTTTGACCCGTGTCACCCTTGTCGGTGCGACGACGCGGATCCAGCCAGGGATCCAGTATACCCACCGCAACCAGCAGTTGCGGCGCAAACATGGCCACGATATACACCACGACCAACCAGATCACCCCGGCTTTCAGGTTGCTCAGCGTTGCATGCGCAACGGCCAACCCGACAAACATAAACGGCACCATGATCACCAGCGACCACTGCAGTGCCAGCGTACTGATGATGCCGAAATCCAGCGACGCCAGCGCAAAAATCACCACGCCCGCCAGTGACAGGCTGCGGTTGAAGCGCAAGGCATAAAACTCGGCACGCACTGCGCCCGGCCTGTCCAGCACAACGGCCTGCCACCAGCGTCCCAGCGCCAGCCCCAGCAGTGCGTTCATCACCAGACCCGCCGCCATCGCCCCCGCCACTATCGGCGCAACACGCTCGACCAGGTCGGACATCTGCTCCAGATGGTCTTTCAGTTCCGGCTGGGCCGCCACGGTAACGTCGAGCTGCTCCTTGACGTACACCGGCCACCACTGCACCGGATCACCAACCAGCAGGTACACCAGCGCGACCCCCAGCATGCCCAGCAGCGACAGCGCCAGTATCGCCATCGCCATCGAACGCGTCTCGCGCAGCACAACGGCGGCCAGCCACAGCGGCACCCACAGCGCCAGCAGGATAACCGCTATCGCCAGCGCCGCCTGCTGTCCGGTGACCACACTGGCCAGCAACGCCACAATACCCGCCGAGGCCAGCAACACGATCGCACCCGATCGAGCGCCCAGCTGCAGGCTGTTCAGCACCAGTGCTGCGGCCGCCACATAACCCAGTATGGACGTTATCGGCGGCAGCGAAAAACTGGCGGCGGTGCACAGTGCAACGACCAGCACCGCCTGGTGTGGGCCGGCAATGACCAGCCTGCCGAGCGAGCGCACTAGGGTGCTCCTGTGCAGGCGGCCACCGGCCTCATGCGATTATCCCTTATGGGAATCGCAGTACGGCAGCAACGCCAGAAAACGGGCGCGCTTGATAGCTGTAGCCAGCTGACGCTGGTACTTGGCCTTGGTACCGGTAATACGGCTCGGCACAATCTTGCCGGTTTCCGAAACGTAGTTCTTCAGCGTCTGAAGATCCTTGTAATCAATTTCCTTTACGCCCTCTGCAGTAAAACGGCAGAACTTGCGGCGACGAAAAAAGCGGGACATAAGCTTGACCTCTCGTTAGCCGTTACTCGCAACGGCTGGATTTTCCCAATACGTGATATACGGTGCCGACGCTTCAGTCAGCACTGCCGGCGGCTTCTGCTGCGTCATCCGCAGCAGCTTCCGGCGCGGCCTCGACAGCGGGAGCCGCTTCGGCGGCCGGTGTCGGCGTGGGAGCAGGACGCGGCGTTTCCTCGCGGTCGTCAGCGCGCTTGGCCAGCAGCGACGGTTCGGTGACGGCTTCCTTGCGGGCAATCACCAGGTTACGCAGCACGGCATCGTTGAAACGGAAAGCGCTCTCCAGCTCTTTCAGTTCATCAGTGCCACACTCGACGTTCATCAGCACGTAGTGGGCCTTGGCCAGTTTCTGAATGGGATAGGCAAGCTGGCGGCGACCCCAGTCTTCCAGACGGTGGATCTTGCCGCCGCCGGCTTCGATGGTCGAGCGGTAACGTTCGATCATCGCGGGCACCTGCTCGCTCTGGTCCGGGTGGACCAGGAACACAATTTCATAATGACGCATGTAAATGCTCCTTACGGATTATCAGCCTTCCGCTTATGCGAAAAGCAAGGAGAATGCGCTAAATGCGCAAAAACGAGAGCATTCTACGTGACAGGCGCGGATGCCGCAAGGCGTTGGCGTAATGCCTCGAACAGGCAGACGCCGGTAGCGACCGAAACATTGAGGCTGCTGACCGAGCCGGCCAGCGGAATCGACAACAGGCCGTCGCAGTGCTCGCGGGTCAGGCGCCGCAAACCCTTGCCCTCACCGCCCAGCACCAGCGCCAGCGGCCCGCTCAGATCGGTATCGTAGAGCGAGGCCTGCGCTTCGCCGGCGGCGCCGTAGATCCACACACCGGCATCACGCAGCGTGCGCAGGGTACGCGCCAGATTGGTTACCCGCACAACCGGTATGGTTTCAGCCGCCCCGCAGGCGACCTTGCGCACTGTCGCATTCAGCGGTGCCGACTTGTCCTTTGGAATGATCACCACGTCGACGCCCGCCGCGTCGGCGCTGCGCAGGCAGGCGCCGAGATTGTGCGGGTCCTGCACCGCGTCGAGTACCAGGATAAACGGCGGACGGCCGAGTGATTCGATGAACCCGGACAGATCGTGCTCGCCGAGACCCGGCGCACCCCCGGTTTCCGCCAGCACCCCCTGGTGACTGACACCGGGCACACGCTCGTCGAGTTCCTGGCGGGCCACGCGACGCACCGGCACGTTAGCCTTGTCGGCCAGTTGCAGCACCTCATCCATGCGCGCGTCGTTGCGCGTTTCCAGCACCATCAACAGGGAAACCCGCGCCGGATTTCGCTCCAGCAGACTACGCACGGCGTGCAGACCAAAAACGCGCTCGGTTTTTTTCATCGCGTTCAAGTCACGCCATTTCAGTCTAGTGTGAAACGACGGGGCGGATCAGTATCTCGACACGCCGGTTCAACTGTCGCCCCGCCTCGGTGGCATTGGTGGCACGCGGCTGCGTTTCGCCGCGTCCAACCGCGGTCAGGCGGGACGGTGAGATACCGTGGTCGATCAGGTAATTCATGACACTGCGCGCACGACGCTCGGAAAGACGCTGGTTGTAGTCTGCCGGCCCGATGTTGTCGGTGTGCCCGATAATGGTCACAGTGGTTTTCGGATAGCGGGCAAGAATATTGGCCACCTTGTCCAGGGTCGGAAGAAATGCCGGCTTCAGGTTGGCACTGTCAAAATCGAACGACACCTCACTGGAAACGTCGATCTTCAGGCTGTCATCCTGCAGACGCTGTATCTCCAGCTCATTGCGGCGCTGTTCCTCGGCCAGTTCCGCCTCGAACGCGCGCTGCTGTTCATCCATGTAATTACCGACGGCACCACCGGCAATACCGCCAATCACCGCACCGGCAATGGCACCCCGCTTGCCGCCACTGATCTGCTTGCCGATAATCGCGCCGGTAATGGCGCCGACGGCTGCGCCGGTCTTGGCACGGCGATTGGGATCGTCCGCGGCGCAGGCGGCCAGCGCCAGCACCATGACAGCAATAACTGCGCTACGAATCTGTTGCATTTTTCTTACTCCTGCTTCCACCACGTGATCTACGACCACCACGCCGGCGTTTTGGTTTCCGCTTCGGCTTGCTTTCTTCGCTGTCAGACTGTTTGTCATCGGGCTTTGCAGCCGTCTCGCCGACAGCCTCCTGCACACCGCCCGACGCGCTCTCGGGTGCGCCCTTGCCTTTGCCTCCGCGCCTGCGCTTCGACCGGCTTTTTTTCTTGCCACGCGGTTTATGGCCATCGTCATCCGCCGCACCGGCCAGCTCGAAGTCGATCTTGCGCTCGTCGAGATCGACGCGCGCGACGCGGACCCTGATCTGGTCGCCGAGGCGGTAGACCTTGCCGGTACGCTCACCGCGCAAGCTGTGGTGCGCCGGATCGAAATGATAATAGTCATTGTGCAGCGCCGTGATGTGCGCCAGCCCTTCGACGTAAATATCCTTCAACTCAACAAACAGCCCGAACGAAGTGACGCTGGTAATAATGCCATCGTACTCTATGCCGACCTTGTCCAGCATGTACTCGCACTTCAGCCAGTCAATGGCGTCGCGCGTGGCGTCATCGGCACGCCGCTCGGTGGTCGAACAGTGCTCGCCCAGTACCGCCATGTCCTGCACGGTGTAAGGGAACGACTCACTGCTGTTGACCTTGCCGTTTTTGTCACCCTGCTTCCTGTAACGCGCTTCGGTACGCAAATGGTGACGAATGCCGCGGTGAACAAGCAGATCGGGGTAGCGACGGATTGGCGAGGTAAAATGCAGGTATTCGTCCTGCGACAGACCGAAATGCCCGATATTCTCCGGGCTGTAGCGCGCCTGCGACAGCGAGCGCAGCATAACGGTCTGAATCAAATGGGCATCCGGCCGGGTCTGGATCTCCCTGAGCAACCTGGCGAATTCCGCGGCGGGCGGCTTGTCTCCGCCCCCCAGCGACAGGCCCAGCCCGGACAGGAACTCGCGCAGGTCCGCCAGCTTGTCGGCCTGCGGACCTTCGTGCACCCGGTACAGTGTCGGCAGTTTATGGCGACTCAGGTAGCGCGCGGTGCAGACATTGGCCGCGATCATGCACTCCTCGATAATCTTGTGCGCGTCGTTGCGCACCACCGGCACAATCTTCTCGATCTTGCGGTCTTCACCAAACACAATGCGTGTCTCGGTGGTGTCGAAATCGATGGCCCCGCGCTTGTCGCGCAGCTTGCGGAATACCTTGTACAGGTCATACAGGTCTTCGAGCGGCTTGAGCAACGGCTCGTAATTTGCACGCACCGCAGGATCACGATCCACCAGCATGGCCGCCACCTCGTCGTAGGTGAGGCGCGCGTGCGAGCGCATCAGGCCTTCCATGAAACGCGAGCGGATCACCTTGCCCTGTGCGTCGACATACATCTCGCATACCATACAAAGCCGGTCGACATCCGGGTTCAGTGAACACAGGCCGTTGGACAGCACTTCCGGCAGCATGGGGATAACGCGCTCGGGGAAATACACCGAGTTACCACGCAGTTCCGCCTCCTTGTCCAGCGCCGTGTCCTTATTGACATAGTGCGACACATCGGCAATCGCCACCAGCAGACGCCAGCCCTTGGGGGTCTTGCTGCAGAATACCGCGTCGTCGAAGTCGCGCGAATCGGCGCCGTCGATGGTAACCAGCGGTATGTCACGCAGGTCGACCCGCCCGCGCTTCGCGGCCGGCGTCACCTTCTCGGCCAGCCCCTGTATTTCGTCCTCGACCTCGTCCGGCCACTCCAGCGGCAGTTCGTGCGCACGGATGGCAACGTCGATTTCCATGCCCGGCGCCATGTGGTCGCCAATGACTTCCACCACCCGACCGACCGGCCCGGAACGCTTGCTGGGCTGCTCGATAATCTCCACCGTGACAAACTGGCCGTGGCGCGCACCACCGACCTGATCCGGCGGAATACGAATATCCAGCGTCAGGCGCTTGTGATCGGGCACCACATAACTGATGCCGTTTTCAAAGTAGATGCGTCCCACCACCCGGTGGGTACAACGTTCCAGCACCTCGACAATGGCGCCTTCGCGGCGACCGCGCCGGTCGATGCCGGTGACCCGGGCCACCACCCGGTCGCGGTGCATCACTCCGCGCATCTGCCGCGGCGACAGGAACAGGTCGTCGCCGCCATCCTCCGGCACCAGGAAGCCGAATCCGTCCGGGTGCGCGATGATGCGCCCGCGCACCATATCCATCTTGTCAACCAGCACGTAACCGCCCTTGCGGTTGCGTAACAACTGGCCGTCGCGTTCCATGGCGCGCAGGCGTCGCCGCAGTGCTTCGAGGTCTTCCTCGCCGGACAGACCAAAGTCCGCGGCAATCTCCTCGCGCGTCATCGGGTGTCCGACCTTTTCGAGGCGGGCCATGATGAACTCCCGGCTGGGAATCGGGCTGCTGTATTTGGAGGCTTCGCGCTCGGCGAAGGGGTCTTTTGAGACAGATTTCTTACTATTGCGTCTTTTTTTCATGGCGGCATGCTAACCAGTTTGGCCTGCAAAGGAAAATCCGCGTGCAATACCACCCCAAGTATAGCCACCATTGACAACCCCGAAGGCCGGCGTTAAAGTGCCCGGCTCGCGAGTCTGGCGCCCGGTCAGACTTGCTATGCCGAGGTGGTGAAATTGGTAGACACGCTAGCTTCAGGTGCTAGTGGGGGCAACCCCGTGGAGGTTCAAGTCCTCTCCTCGGCACCATTTTCATAGACTATCACAGACTACCAAAAATCATGAAAAGCACTGTATTTACAGTGCTTTTTTATATTTGTGAATTTATTCCGTTGTTTCTCATTGTCTAACAGACATTACCCAGATTTATCCAAGAAGTCCTCTATGCTCTTTAACATGCTTCACTTTCCACAGTAACTGCGGATGCTGTTTGATACGCGCTGCCTACGCGTCGGAGCGTGAATCCTTCTCGCCCACATATTGCGGTGATTGCCTGCTCAACCTTTTCCTTTTCGGCGAGCATCACTTCACGGTCTGCTGACCCCACATAGTTCAGATCGATATCAACGGAAAGTCGGGGTAAATCGAACACAAACAAATTCAGCGCCGTACCCCCTTTCAATACCATGTGATCCTTGAGAAAGGAATGGCTGCGAAATGCGTTCAGCAATTCGATCAGGCGGATCACCTTGTCCAGAGTTTCCAGCAGAAATCCGGTCGCTGCCGCTGACGCGGACACCGGCATAATCGGCGTCCTCTACGATGCGCTCTGCGCTGACGCTGTCCGGATCGAAGACCAATCCATCGGGATCGACCTCTTGCGTGCAGACATCCTTATAATTTCACCAACAAATCATGACAAGTGCTGGTGTTATTATCCATATCGCCCTTTTTGTGCAAGGCAGAAAGTACCTTCGAACAGAAGGGGATTCTGGCGTATTTTGATATCCCATCCCAGACCCGGACACCACTCTTCCATTACCCGCTGCAGTCGTCACAACTTCGGCCCGGTGGGATTGAAGCGATAGATTTGCACGACCTCCTGCCGCTCGAGAACTTACCCCACCCGGGGAACCTGCAGTAATCCCGAAATTGATCTGGCGCAACTAAATCCGTGTTTACCGGCAAACACCCTTGACCGCAATATCACAGTCCGCTAAATTACAAATGAGTTTGATTCGCATTTAGTTTTGCTTTAAAGGGCTGCCATTATGACAACACGCTTCATTATTCGCCGGGGGATTTCCCTCCTGCTCCTCTCCCTGTTTGCCGTTAACCCCGCCTGGTCGGTGGAATACCCCATCGGCGTTCCGGAGCAGCGCAACGGTATGGAGATTGCCGCGGTGTATTTGCAACCGGTGCGCATGGAACCGGCCGGCATGATGACACCCTCGGAGCAATCCGACGTCCACCTGGAGGCCGACATCCGCGCGCTGGACATCAACGCCAACGGCTTTGCCGAAGGCGACTGGATTCCCTACCTGCATGTGAAATACGAAGTGCACAAGAAAGGTTCGGAACAGGTTATCCGCGGCGATTTCATGCCCATGGTCGCCAACGACGGTCCCCATTACGGCGATAACGTCAAGCTCATGGGACCAGGCAAATACACGGTCAAATTCACGATTTTCCCGCCCAACGCGCCGGAAAACCCCACCGGCAAACACTTTGGCCGGCATACCGACCGCCTCACCGGCGTGCGTCCATGGTTCAAGACCTTCGATGTGGAATATGACTTCATCTATGCCGGCATTGGCAAACGGGGGGGTTACTGATCCATGCGCTCTCTTTTCCGTACTGTAAAACCAGTTATCGCGGGGCTGCTGGGCGCCAGCCTGGGTCTGCCGGTGATGGCGGCGGATATGCCGGAGGGGATCGCCGAGCGGCTGGAAGCCCTGGAAAAACGCATCAGGACGCTGGAAGCGGAAAATATCCGCCTGAATAAATCCCTGGACGAACCCTACATCAGCAACAGCGAACCGGAAATCTCCGCCCGACTGAAAGCGGTCGAGTCCCAGGTCAACAGTTACCGCAAGGCCGCGCGCACGGTGGAAGGACTGGAAGGCATTGAGGCCGGTGTTGGCCTGACCATGGTGGCACAGGGCCTGTCCGGCGCACCCGGCGGTAGTGACAATTCCTCCGAGCTGAACTACCGCGGCGATGTCACCGTCAGCCTGCCGGCCGGTAACATCGGTGCTTCGGAAGGCTTTATTTTTACCCACTTCCGCGTCGGCCAGGGGCTGGGGCTGGAAAACCCCGGCGACGCCTTTTCCTCCGTCAACAGCACCAGTTTCCAGCGTCCCGGCACCTCCACCTCGGACAGTACCGTGCTGCTGGCGCAGGCATGGTACCAGCTCAACGTCCCCCTGCCGCTGGGCGGCAATCCCGATCTCTCGCGCCAGCACCTGGAGCTGAACTTCGGCAAGATCGACCCGTTTATCTTCTTCGATCAGAACACCATCGCCGATGATGAAACACGCGGCTTCATGAACCAGGCCTTTGTGCACAACCCCCTGCTGGACGTGGGTGGCGACATCGGTGTGGACGATTTCGGTTTCTCCCCCGGCCTGCGCGTGGGCTGGTTCAACGATTTTTACAAGCCACAGAGCTACGCCGTTTCGATGGGTGTATTCGGGGCGGGCAAGGGCGCGCAGTTCGAGGATTCCCTGTCCGATCCTTTTGTCATTGCCCAGGCCGAAACCGGGCAACGCTTTTTCAGCGGACTGGAGGGCAACTACCGTCTCTATTACTGGCGTAACGGCCGTGGTGAGGACTTTGATGGAAGGGAAAGCACCCACGCCGGCTTCGGCCTGAGTGTCGATCAAAAGGTAGCCGACTACACTACCCTGTTCGCCCGTTTTGGCCAGCAGACTGAAGGTGATGTGAGATTTGATCGTGCGCTGACCATTGGCGCCGACATTGGCGGCAGTTACTGGAACCGCGGTGGCGATACCCTTGGCCTTGCGCTGGGCTGGCTGTCGCTCAGCGATGACTACACGTCGGCTTCAAACAGCATCGCAGGCTTTAACGCCAGTGGAGCGGAACAGCTTGCTGAAGTCTTCTACCGCTACCGTATCAACAGTCAGTTCGGACTGTCCCCCAATCTGCAATACATCCGCCGGCCCGGCGGCAATCCGTCTGCCTCGACCATGACCGCTTATGGCCTGCGGGTGCAATTGAGTTACTGAACGAGATATCAACATGACCGGAACACGCCCCCTCCCATTGTTTTTACCCTTGCTGCTACTCGCCGGCCTGCTGCTTCCCGTCGGCGCCCGAGCCGGTCTGCCGGCCTACCAACTGACCATCAGGGACGGCCGCTTCGAGCCGGAAACCATCACCGTTCCGGCCCGTACCCGTTTCAAGATCGTCATTACCAATCAGGGTCCGGGGCCGGAGGAATTCGAAAGCAAGGAACTGCGCAAGGAATCGGTGATCGCCGAGGGCGTGACGCGTTCTGTGGTGTTTGCACCGTTGAAGCCGGGACGTTACCGCTTTTTCGGCGAGTTTCATCCCGAAACCGCACAGGGGCATATTGTTGTTGAACAGGCTCGTTAGGGAATCTCTGATGCACCGTCATTGCGAGCGCAGCGCGGCAATCTCTTTGGCCTGGTGCCAGACTGTAAAAGATTGCCGCGCTGCGCTCGCAATGACGGGTTAGTTAGAGGCCCCTCAGGTCATAGCGTGGAGTAAAAGATTATGGGCAGCACTGTATTTATTGTCTGGCGTGAGAGCATCGAGGCCATGCTGGTCATCGGCATTCTCTATAGCTGGTTAAAAAACCAGGCCGATAGCGGTCGCGGCATGCGTTTTCTATGGGGTGGCGTAGCGGCGGGCGTTGTGCTGGCGATAGGTCTGGCCTTCGTCATGCTGGAGGTACAGAGCGAACTGGCCGGCGAGGCGCTGGATTATTTCCAGATCGCGATCGTACTGGTTGCTTCTGCACTGATTACCCAGATGGTGCTATGGATGCGCCGCCACGGGCGCACCCTCAAACGCGACCTGGAATCCGGTATGCAGCGCGCCCACGAGCAGGCCAACTGGTGGGGCATGTCCGCGCTGGCGGCTATTGCGGTTGGCCGGGAGGGCGCCGAGACGGTGATCTTTCTTTATGGCACGGGACTGGCCCAAACGAATAGTGAGATCCTGCCCTTCACCCTGTCTGCCAGCGGCGGCTTTGTACTTGCCTTCCTGACGTTCCAGGCATTGTCCCGCGGCCTCCGGTTCTTTTCCTGGCGCGCCTTTTTCCGTTTCAGCGAAATCCTGCTGCTGTTGCTGGCCGCGGCCCTGCTGGTGGACGGCGTGGACCGGATGATCGGCTTCGGCTGGCTGCCGGCACTGGTCGATCCGCTCTGGGACAGCAGCTTCCTGCTCGACGACAGTAGCCGTGTGGGCGGGATTATTGCCACCTTCAC
>CAYSRA010000072.1:10262-12663 GCA_964433205.1 uncultured Thiohalobacter sp.
CAGTGGACCGTGGTTGTCTTCTACCTGGCACTGCTGGTCTGGCCGGCCTTGCTGCCCCTGCCCAAAGACTATGTGCATTTTTATGAAAACCTGATTCTGTTCGCCCAGTTTGTGTTCTGGGGGATCTGGTGGCCGTTCGTCATGCTCAGCATGATCCTGCTGGGGCGTGTCTGGTGCGGTGTATTCTGCCCCGAGGGCATGTTGAGTGAATGGTCGAGCCGCCACGGCCTGGGCCGCACTATCCCGCGCTGGATGCGCTGGGGCGGCTGGCCCTTCGTCGCCTTTGTGCTCACTACGGTTTATGGTCAGTTGGTCAGTGTCTATGAATACCCGAAGGCCGCACTGCTGATCCTCGGCGGCTCCACCGTCGCCGCCATGCTGGTGGGTTTTCTGTACGGACGCGGCAAACGGGTCTGGTGCCGACACCTGTGTCCGGCCAACGGCGTGTTCTCCCTGCTGTCACGACTGGCGCCGGTGCATTTCCAGGTGGACCGGGAGACCTGGAAGCAGGCACCGCGTCGTACACCGGCGGTAGATTGTGCACCATTGATCAATGTCCGCGCCATGACCGGTAACAGTGCCTGTCACATGTGCGGCCGTTGCAGTGGACACCGTAATGCCGTCAGCCTGGAGACCCGCTCACCGAATACCGAAATCCTTGCGCTTGAAAAAGAGGACGCCAGCCACTGGGATGTACTGTTGCTGCTGTTCGGCATGCTGGGCGTCGCTACCGGCGCCTTCCAGTGGTCCGCCTCACCCTGGTTTGTGCAAATGAAACAGGGCATCGCCGAATGGCTGGTCGAAAGGGATGTGTTCTGGATGCTCGACGACAATGCACCCTGGTGGCTGCTGACCCATTATCCGCAAACCAATGACGTGTTTACCTGGCTGGATGGTGCCGGCATCCTGCTTTACATCGGCACCATGGCGTTTGGCATCGGCGGCCTGATGCTGGCCGGATTGTGGCTGGCCGGGCGCATCCTCAAGGAAGAACAGCCCGTTCCCTGGCGACTGGGCTATGCACTCACGCCGCTGGCCGGACTGAGTATTTTCCTCGGCCTGTCCTCGCTGACGCTGGCCATGCTCAAGGCCGAACACATCAATCTGGTTGGCGTTGCACCATTGCGCGCCGGTCTGCTGGCGCTGGCCTATGCCTGGAGTGCTTACCTGCTCTGGCGCCTGCTTATGCAGGGCAAAACCGCGCGCTGGCGGCAGCTTGGCGCCTGGACCATCATCATGGCCAGCACCAGCACAGTTGGCTTAAGCTGGGCCATGATGTTCTATATCTGGTAGCCGGACAAGTTAGTCACGACGCTCGCCGCCAGCGTTCAGTTGCCACGTAAATCACCGGTAACAGATTGAGCGTCAGGAGTGTGCCCGCCGTAAGTCCGCCGAACAGCATGATCCCCAGCGGCTGAAGCAGTTGAGGGCCTTCCCCCAACCCCAGTGCAGCAGGGATCAGGGCCAGCAAGGTGGTCAGGTGGGTCAACAACATGGGGCGGGTACGCAGACGCACCGCCTCGCGCACAGCCGCCACCGCATCCAGGCCCTGCCGGCGAAAATTTCGCGTGAAGGTTAGCAGCATGATGCCGTTGTTGGTCGCTACCCCGATAAGGGTGATAAAACCGATAGCCACAGTCAGATCAAGGTGCTGCCGGGTGATAAACAACGCCAATGCCGCGCCCATGAAGTCCAGCGGCAGCTTGGTCAGCACTACGGCCGGGTCCAGCAGGTTACCGAGCTGGATGGCGATGATGCCATACACCAGCAGAGCCGATGCCAGCAGCACCCACAAGACCTGTCCACCCGTTTTCAACAGCTGGCCGTATTCACCCGTGTACCCCCACTGAATACCCTCGGGCAGGTGCAACCCGGTCAATGTCTGGTCCAGACGACGCATCACGGCATAGGGGTTGCCATCGATTTCGGCGGTCAGCGTCAGTGCCCGTAAACCATGTTGGTGTTCGATGGTCGGGTAACTCGACAGGGTCTCGATATGCGCAAGCTGTGACAGTGGAATCAGGTTCCCTGTGGGTCCGGGTACCTGCACCTGTCTGAGCGCGTCAAGGTTGGTACGCCACGCACTGGCGTAGCGCAGAATAATATCGACGGGCTGCTGCTCGATGACCACCTGGCTTATACTGTCACCCTGCATGGCGGTGCGCACGGCCTGCGCCACGGTTTGCGCACTCACATCAAAACGGGCCAGTGCCGCACGGTCAATGGCGACCCGAACCTGGTCCACCGGTATCCGGGTGTTGTTCACCACATTCACCAGTCCCGCGACGTTTCCTGCCGCCACTTCCACGCTGGCAGCGGCCGCGTAGAGTTGCTGCAAATCACTACCGTAGAGGGTGATACCGAACAGGGCCGGCAAACCGGAAAACGATTCGTCCAGTTT
>CAYSRA010000073.1:0-4864 GCA_964433205.1 uncultured Thiohalobacter sp.
CCTATAACCTGCAGAAAGAGCTGGTGGAAGACGATATCCTGGAACAGGTGGCCTTCGACCGCCCGAACCGCGAGCCGGCGATCGCCGGACACTACATCGAGCAAAGCCTGGAACTGCTCCGTGCGGCCGAGCGCCCGCTGATTATTGCCGGTTATGGCTGCATCCGTGCCGATGCACAGGGCGCCCTTAACGCTGTCAGTGAACGGCTCAATATTCCCGTGACCAGCAGCCTGAAAGCCAAGGGCGCCATCGATGAACGCTCGGCCCTGTCGCTGGGCAGCCTGGGGGTTACCTCCGGCGGCTACGCCATGCGCTACCTCGAACAGGAAGCCGACCTGGTGCTGGTACTGGGGGCGGGGTTCAATGAACGCACCAGTTATGTCTGGGACAAGAAACTCCTGGTGGGCAAGACACTCATCCAGGTCGACAACAATACGCAACAACTGCAAAAAGTATTTCGCGCCGACCTGGCGGTGCAGGCCGACCTGGGCGCCTGGCTGCATGCACTGGATGACGCCATTCAACAACAGCAACTCCCTGCCAAGGCGCCGGTCGACGTAGCCGCGTTTATCAATGCCACGCAACAGGATATCGACAGTGCCGGTGAACGCATATTCAACGGGCAGTTCGATCACGTGCAAGCCTTCTACCGCTGGCTGGAAGCGCAGTTTCCCGAAGGCCTGGTGATGTTTGACGATAACATCGTGTTTGCGCAGAACTTCTATCGCGTGTCGAGCCGGGACCGGTTCTATCCCAACACCGGAATTTCGTCGCTGGGACACGCCATACCTGCGGCAATCGGCGCCGCATGCACGACGGAGAAACCGGTCTTTGCCGTGATCGGTGACGGCGGTTTCCACATGTGCGCCATGGAACTCATGACGGCAGTCAATTACAACATCCCCCTCAATATCGTTTTATTCAACAATGACACCATGGGGCTGATCCGGAAAAACCAGCATCAACACTATAATGACCGCTTCATCGACTGTGATTTCACCAATCCGGATTTCGCGCAACTGGCGCAATCCTTCGGCATCAACCACACGCGCATCGAAAGCGAACAGGATCTGCCGGGCCTCGCAAGTACCACGGATTTTCGCAACGGCATAAATCTCATCGAAATCACCATTGACCAGGATGCTTACCCGAATTATTCCTCCCGGCGCTAGTCACGCATGAAAGGTACTGACACAACGTGCCTGCAGGCGTGCCTTGCGCGCTACCGGGACGCTATTCCCGAACTGGCCGCAGTTGCCGCCCAATCGGAAGCAGACTCGCTCGCCACACTGATTGAACGCTATGAGCAGTGTTACCCCCTGCTGGAAAAAGCCCTGTGGTCCGGCGAAGCGGATTTTGAACCGCTGCTGGATTGCTACCAGTCGCTGTTCCGCGAACAGGATGCGCTCATCCGGCAGAGAGCCGGTGTCGAGGGGACCTCCGACGAGCGC
Source organism: uncultured Thiohalobacter sp. (assembly GCA_964433205.1). GTDB lineage: Bacteria > Pseudomonadota > Gammaproteobacteria > DSM-19610 > DSM-19610 > Thiogranum. The sequence continues at coordinate 1,452 of CAYSRA010000073.1, forward strand.
TATCACTTTATTCTGAGTATTCCGGTCGCAGACCGTCCCTCCCACCTGCAGGCCTGTCTGGAAAGTATCTACCAGCTGTGTAAACACTTCGGCTATGGCGGGAACATATCGGGTGTTTACGAGCGCATCAAGGTTGTTGTTGCCGAGGACAGCCGCGAAGAAGAAAATATCCGGCAGCATATCGAGCTTGTCGATACCTACCGGCGTAAAGGGTTACAGGTGGTTCATTTCGGACTGAGCGAACAATATGAACTGCTGCAATCCATCCCCGAGGCCAACCGTGAACCGCTAGGTAACCTGCTTTCCACCCAACCCGCGGATAAATTTTACCTGAAAGGCCAGGCTGCCAACCGTAACCTCAGCTATCTGAAGTGCCTGCAGCTTACTGAAGACAAAAACCGGACGCTCTATTACTTCGTGGACAGCGACGAGTCCTTCTGCGTAAACCGGAAAACCGCGACCGGAGGGGAAAGCGTGTATGCGCTGAATTATTTTCACTATATCGATAAGGCGTTTCGTCACAGCGACACCCTGCTGCTCACCGGGAAAATGGTGGGCGACCCGCCGGTTTCCCCTTCCGTGATGGCCGTGAATTTTCTCGATGACGTTACGGCCTTTTTCACCGGCCTTGCCCGGACCCGGGGCGACCAGGACTGCCAGTTTCATGGCTTGCCGGCCACCCCTTCGTCAGGCGCCATCTACCACGACATGGCCGGCCTTTTCGGCTTCGAAAACCAGAATACTGCATTCCCCTACCGCTGCCCGCTGGAGGGCGATCACGATCATGCAGCCTGCCTGCGTGCTTTTTCTCAACGGCTCGCCGCCTTTTTCTTCGGTGAACACCTGTTTCGCAAAACGGATTTTTCCTACGACAACGGTTTCAGCGAACTGACACCCGCGCGCACCCTCTATCCCGGCAATTACATCGCCAATGCGGCGGGGCTGAAATACGTCATTCCCTTTGGCCAGCTGCGCCTGCGCATGTCCGGTCCCACGGCGGGCCGGCTGATTGCCGCGGAAATCAATGACCGCTTCGCATCGATCAACCTGCCCCATTTACACCGGCGCACGACGGAGGCCGGCCTGGGCAGGGCCTTCCGTCCCGGTGTCGAACGGACCGACGGTCAGGAACAGGAACGCATCGATCTGTCCAACGAGTTCGAACGCCAGTTCTTCGGGGATCTCATGCTGTTTACCACCGAAGCACTGGTCAAACAGGCCGATGTCAACAGCCCCCTGAAAACGGATTGCATCGCACGCGTCATGGAGGGCAAGGAAAGTGAATTACTGGCGCTGTACCAGCAGAAACACGATGCCATCCGGGACAAAACCCGCAAGCTCCACGACCTCGTGTTCAATGCCGGCCACTGGTGGCTGGATGACCCGGACCTTGACGCTGCCCTGCGCCAGGTCAGGGCCTTTATCGACAACATCCGGCACAACTTCGGCGAGCAGTCACCCGCCTGGCAGAAAATCCGCTCCGCCAGGCATCGTGCCGAACGCAAACAACAGATCGTCGAAGCGTTAATGAATTACCGGACCGAGCGCGATGCCTGGGATCGCTTGATTAATGAATCCGCCGCACAGGCAATGATGGCTGAACGGCAGTCCCGGTAAACCTCCCGCGCTCTGCTCAAGGCGTCTTCCGGCAGGTGAATGTGGGAATAATCGCTTGCAGTTTTTTCGATTTTTCCACGCCGGATCAACCCGGACGAGTCGCCCTTGCCCGGCTGCCCGGTCTGGCTGAACAGCTGGTAGCGCTCGCTTAACGGCGAATCCAGTTCCAGCCAGTCCGTGAGTTTTCCCAGCAATGTTTCCGGTGCCGAACGAAACAGTTCCGCGTCATAATAGCAATAAGGCTGATTGGCAGAGCGGCAGAAGCCGGCGATCGTCTCGACACGCTCGATATAGTACTTCGTCGCCTCCACCGGCGAGGCATAGAGGTCTTCTGTCCCTTTTTTTGCAAACAGGTCGACAGTGCTTTTTATCGCCTGTTCCGGCGCCAGCAGGGAGACCAGTATTTTGATATCGGCACGGCCAAGTCGCTCGGGGCACAGCCGGTAATCATTGTGCAACAGCTTGTCGAAAAGGTAATGACTGTCCTCCTTGAGCGTTTCATGGCGCTGAAGCACCTCCAGCTGCTTGTCCAGGGCTACGGCATCCTCATAGCTGATATGCATTTCAAAATAGCCATTGATGCGGGGATGCGAGCCGAGAATATGCCCTGCCAGACTGGTACAGGCCCGCATGTGGCTCAGGAGGAAGATTCTCGCGTGGTGTTCAGGCATAAATTGTCACTGCCAGCCGGCGCGGTTAACCGATGCGATCATTTTAGCGACCGTTTTTGTCCATTTGAATGGCTTGTCCAGTGCCGTTTGGTGCAGACGACGTGGCAGACTGTTTGCGGTTACGCCAGCATCAATATACAGGTAGATTCGATACAGGAATACCGGATGCGCAGGAAAAAATCCCCGCCCCCTTTGCGTCAACGAACCGTCAGGCCGGGCTGTCACCTGCCGCCAATCGTTCCATCTGTCCCCGATATCCATTACCCTGTTCCGTACTGAAAATAATACATCCGGGAGGGCAGGTTGATGCGCAATTCACCGATAACAGGAAGAAGCCTGCTATTACTCGCCCTGTTTGTCTGTTGGGGGACGTCCCAGGCGGAATCAGCCGCCGAAGCGCTGAAGCGGCAGATCCAGGAGCGTTCGGGAAACATGAAGGAGTTCCGCGCACTGCTGAACGATCCGGACCAGACGGTCCGGCTGGCGGCGCTGGACGTTATGCTGAAGTCCGATGACGTCGCCATGCGCGAACTGGCTTTCGGGGTTTGTTTCAGCAGCGCCGATGAGGCGATGCGTGCGGTCTGCCTGAAAAACAAGTTCGCGGACCAGAAGATGATCTCCATAAAAATCTCTGACATTTCCAGCCCCAGCGATACGCAAAAGAAAGCGCTACAGGACTGGGGCGGGATCTACACGTTTACCATAAAGAGCTTTGACGAGAAAACCGGGCAGTTCGTTACCAAGGGCCAGTACGTAAACGGCACCGGGCAGTTGAACGGAACAAGGATCGAATTCGCCCAGGCCTACTGCAACGGCACCTTCGAACTGAGCGACGGTGCCGTGCTGAAGGGAGAACTCGGTTGCAGGGGCAGCTGGGCCGGCAACTTCGACGGCCAGATCCACTTGCAGTAATACACGGTATTACTTCGCAGTGGGTATCTCGATGCCCGCCAACCCCACGGCGTCGCTGTCCCCCCAGTGCGAATAGATCCGCAGCATAATCTGCCTGGCCCGCACCGGGGCAAACCTGACCAGCTTGTCGGCATCGGTCTTGAAATAGGTGCCATTGGTCACCGGCAGCCAGTTACCCCGGCCGGTACTGCTGACCAGCACTTCAAAATCGCG
>CAYSRA010000073.1:4964-11331 GCA_964433205.1 uncultured Thiohalobacter sp.
CCCTTGAACAGTTCATTGCCGCGGTCGGGGCGAAGGCGAAGATACAGCAGCCCGACATCGCTGAGTGTGGCGGTACGACGCGAAACGCTGCCATCTTCGTTAACCGATGAGACATTGGCGGCGCTCGTTGCAGAGAGCACGTTGTCCAGCGCCGGTACGTTGGCCAGGGGCCCGCCACACGCTTTCGCCAGGGCGCCGGTTACACGCAGGATCGACAGGTCATAGCCGAACGTCTGCAACAGGTCGCCGTCACCCCGGGGCTTGCCCTCGCTGCTGCCAATCAGGGTTGCGAACAAATCACTACCGATGACATGCGCGGGAGTTACGGCATAACATTCGCCGAGGCGGCTCAACAGAAATGCCTGCCCGAATTCGCCGGCCCGGATATACGCCTGGGTCGGCCGGCTGTCGGCCGCGAGCGACGGTGCCGTCAAACCGGCTAGGAGTGCCAGGGATGCCAGTCCCTGCCCGAGCCGTGTGTTACGTTTCATTTTTTTGTCCCGGCCTGGTCGTTTCGTCCTGCTCGCGCCGCTGACCGACCAGGTCGACACATTTTGAGGAGAGTTCCAGCAACAGCGCCAGCAGCGCAACGATGGCGGTGGTCGCGGCCAGCAGCGGGTCGTAAAGGAAGCGCGCCCAGTGCGGTGCGCGGATCTGGTAGCCGGCACTGCCAAGGCGTTCAACCTGGGCATAATCGGCCCGCCCGTGGGCGACCAGCGCCAGCGCGTTAACCGCTTCGGAAAAATCCCGGGGTTCCGCACGGATAAATCCATCCACTATCGCGGGCGCACGTCCACTTTCGGTTGCGCGATCGTGGCGCCAAAGCTGGATACGATCGCCTGCGTCCAGTTCTTCAACACCGGCCGTATAGTGTGTTTTACCCAGCAATTGCTCCTCCACGACCCTGACGGTACCGGAAAGCAGGATACTGTTGACGCCTGTGGCAACGTCATCTCCGGCGATGAGCGTGCCGCGGAAAGGGAACAACAGCGGCTGTCCGCTGACCTTGATCAGCAACAGCGCCCACTCACCAAGCTCCGTCGTATGCCCTTCTGCGTCCTCGATCCGGCCCGCGGATGCCTGGTTCTTTGTGGTCAGGAGCACGCGGGTCTGTTCAACACCGTGGCGCTGAACCCTGACCTGCGTACCGGTATTCAGTGTCAGAACCGAATGCTCGCCCACAGGCGCGCCCTCGCTGTCCTCGCTGAACGGGTTATCGATCAGCTGCGCATTGCCGATCATCCATTCAGAAAGCAATGTGTCCGTCACGGAAAACTGCACCACTTCGGTCGACACATCGAGAGTGAAAATCTTTTCCCTTTTCCACATAAACATGAGCAGCAGGACCGCCGCCAGCACGACGAAGGCGGTGACAATGAATTTCGGCTGCCTGCAGCGTCGTAGATGTCTGGCAGCGCGCTTGATCCCCCGCATCTTCATTAGCCCTTGCAAGTCGAGGAGCGCCATGTCGTACTAGTCGGGTTCCGGAAGGTACAGGGTAAATTCGGTAGGCGGGAGCATGCGTTCATAACGCCGCCGGATAATCCTGATGTGAAGGCTCTCCGGCGTTGCGGCCAGCTCGTCCAGCTTTATCCGGCAGATCGTGTCGAAGCCGGTTCGCCGTCCCTCCTCAATGGTCTGACAGCGCGTGGGGCGGCGTTTAGCGGCGTCGTTCTTTATTGACAGGTAGGTATCCGAACGGCCTGAATTGACAAAAATGCTGACCACGGGTTCATCACCTGTGTTGTTTCCCGCACTGGTCAGAAACACGGTGTCGGTAGCGGACTTGTCACATTCCCCGGCAGACCCGAGCACAGCAAGCTCGCCGGACTTCAGTTGTGTCAGGAACGCCTGGTGTGCGGAAGGATATTCAAGGGCGACCGGTGCAGTACTGACCGGGTCAGGCAATTCAAACGTGTTCCTGGACCAGTAACGCCCGTCGCGGGTCATAACCTGTACACAAACACTGCGCCCGGCGGCCGAGCGCGGCGGCATCATGGAGAGCAGCCCCGATGTAGCATTTCCCGTCAGCGTGACCCCGGCGATGACGCGGCCACTGACGGGCGCCTCGTCGAGGTAGCGTTCCTGAAACGGGTGGCTCTTTAACCTGGCAACCGGTTGCTGCGCGTACGCCTGATGCTGTATCCACGAAAGCAGAAACACTAATGGAACTGAAACTAATTTCCTTTCCATGTTATTTGCCCCCGGTGTTTATCGTTATTGCAGGGGATTGTATCCCACGCCGTCCGTTGCTGGCCACCCCGCAACGACCCGCCGGGAGTTTCAGGGTATTATTGTCTGGACCTTGTTTCCAGGGAAGGTATCAGCTTCCAGCAGCAGATCGACATCCTTGTGGCAACCCTCATCCAGCAACACTCTGATTTGTGATGCGGGAACAGGCCGGGAGAAATAATATCCCTGGATATAGGGGCACTTCATGGCGCGCAACCGGCCGAACTGCTCTGCGGTTTCCACGCCCTCCGCGATCACTTTCATATCCAGGTCACGCGCCAGCAACATCAGCATCCGCACCAGTTGCAGGCCTTTCCCTTCCGGGTCCATATCCTGCACAAAATCCTTGTCGATTTTTAACGTATCGAACTCGAACTCCTGCAGGTAGGCGAGCGAGCAGTAACCTTTACCGAAGTCATCGATGCTGACAGAAACTCCGAGTTGCCGGATACGCCTGAGCGCCTCCCTTGCCTGTTCCTTATGTCCGACCAGCGCCGTCTCGGTCACTTCCAGGTGCAGCTTCGACTTATCGAATCGAGTCCGTGTCAATGCATCGGATACTGTTTTGTGGATGCCCTGTTCGGCGAGCTGGACGCCGGACAGGTTAACTGAAATCGTAAATTCATTATCCGGAGAAAACTGCAAACTCCACTCCCGCGTCTGCATGCAGGCCTGTTCCAGCACCCACTCGCCTATCTCCCTTATCTGCCCGGAGTTTTCCGCGACAGGGATAAAGCGTTCCGGAGAGATGTCACCCAATGTCGGGTGGTGCCAGCGCAACAGTGCCTCGAACCCATAGATCCGGCCGTTTTCAACATCGATTACCGGCTGATAGTAAATTTCCAGCTGTTCCTTGTGGATGGCAACACGCAGGTCGTTTTCGATCTGCATGGTTTCCATCGCGTACTTGTGCATTTCCGGGTTAAAGACGTGGACGCGCCCTTTCCCCGACGACTTCGCGCGGTACATCGCGATATCCGCGTCCCGAACCATATCTTCAGCGCTGTGGTAGCGGTCCGTTACCATGCACACGCCGATACTGGCATCTGCATAGATCTCGTCATTATCAAGTTTAAAGGGCTTGTTGAACGATGAAAGTATGCGTCTGGCGATAGCAAGCGCCTCGCCCAGCCCGGTTATATTGTTCAGCAGCAGCGTAAACTCGTCGCCGCCCATGCGTGCAACCGTATCGCCGGGGCGCAGCAACTTGCCCAGGCGTTGTGACAGGGCAACAAGCAACTTGTCGCCCACCTTATGGCCACGGCTGTCATTCAGGTTCTTGAACCGGTCAAGATCGAGAAAGCAGACGGCGAACAGCGGGGTAGCGTCGCGCTGATAGTTTTTGATCGATTGCTCGAGTCGATTATTGAACAGCCTGATATTCGGTAACTGCGTCAGCCCGTCACGCAGTGCTTCATCAGCCATACGCAACATGAATCTTTTCAGCAGCCATGCAAATGCCACAATCGCCAGGAATCCGCTTACCCACACCATAAGATGGGTGAATGTTATGCCCCGGTTTGTTTCACTCGCCGCATCAAAATACCGCGCCAATGGAATAGAAACGCTCACGCCGCCGCGCAGGTCACCGTCCTTGAACCCCAGAATGCCATGACATTTCACACAGCCCTCTGTCATATACATGGCTTTCATGTAACGCAGGTATGGCTGACCGTCTATGACCTGTTGTTCATAGACTTCATCGGTCTTGCCGGACTCAAAAATATTGAGCACTTTCAGTTGCCACTCATCCGGCTTGTTGATGGGGTTGAGCTGGAGCTTACCGGTAATCTTGCCCTTGACGCCGAAGTCCTGTTCAAATTCTTCAGCCATTTGTCGCATCATGTAGGCTGGGTTCATCAGCGTGAGCTTCTGACCGTCCGTCGTTACGACGTCTCGATGGGGCAAATGCGCGAGCGCGGGATTGGGCGGTGTACGTTCATCCGGCTTCACATAGAGACCGCCGTGCCGCGTCGCCCAGCGCCGGAACGCCGCGTCCTTGTTCCAGTTGGCCCTGGCTTCCATCAGCGCAAGATTGATATTCTCATCGCGGATATTGTTGACGTTCCAGAACCAGGAATAGCCGACCAGCACGGTCAGAATGACTGTCGCAATAACGCTCAGGACAAGCGTTTGTTTATGAACTGAACTACTTCCCTGCATAAATCGACTTCATATTGCCGTACGGTAATCCGGTCCCCGGTTAGATGGCCCAAACGCGCAAGCCGCCTTCCAAGGTTAGTAGACTCAATCCGGATTGTCGACAAATCGACAGAAATCATGAGTCCGCGGCCGCAGCCACCCCCCATGAAGCGGAGGTGCATCCGGCCTCCCGTTCAGTTGCCGCGGTCAGAAAGCCGACCAACTCAGCCTTGTCCATGGGCCTGGCAAAGTAATAGCCCTGGAACAGATCGCACCCGTGTTGCGCCAGCATGCTGGCCTGCTCACGGGTCTCGACCCCTTCGGCCAGCACCGGGATATCCAGGCTCTTGCAGAGAGAAATAATGTTCTGGATCAACAGCCAGTCCTGGTCGTCGGAAAGAATATCGCGAACAAAACTTTTGTCGATCTTGAGTTCATTGATAGGCAGTTTGCTCAGCACACTGAGCGACGAGTAGCCGGTTCCGAAATCGTCCAGTGAAACAGCGACACCGATCTCCCTGATTTTTTCGAGGATTGCACTGGCCTTTCCCAGGTCTTCGATGAACAGGCTTTCCGTCACTTCCACCATAAGCGTGATCGCCGAACGGTCACACCGGTTTACGATGGCAACCAGCGAATCCAGAAACCCGTCGTTTAACAACTGGCGGACTGAAACATTAACCGAGAGTCGAATTTTTTCCGCCACCCGGCCAGGGTTTCCTCCCTGTTCCCGCAACTCCCGGCACACGGCATGTATTTCATCCACCGCCGTTTCGAACACATACTGACCGATGTCATGTATCAGCCCGGTTGATTCGGCAATGCCAATGAACTGGTCAGGCGGCACCATGCCAAGTGACGGGTTTTCCCACCGTAACAGTGCCTCCACACCGATAACCGAGTGGCTGCCGGAGTCCAGTTGCGGTTGATAGACCAGAAACAGTTCATCCCGCTGCAACGCATTGCCGAGGGCCTTTTCGATACTGGCTGCACGCTTTGTCTGCTGTTCAAGATTCCTGGAATAGGCATAAATATCGCACTGCAGACGTTTGGCTTCATACATTGCCATGTCCGCCTTGCGAAGAAGATCGTCCACCCTGCTACCGTCGGTCGGCGCATGCGCGATACCGATACTGGCGCGGATAGAAAATTCCAGCCCGTCGATAACGATCGGCTGACCCAGTCTTGAAATAAAATGCCGGCAAAGTGCGAACAGTCTGTCGCCAAAAACCTCGGCGGTCAGAATAATAAATTCATCACCACCCTGGCGTATGTTCATACTGTTCCTGAAGGCTTCATTAATGCGTGCCGCAACCTCACACAGGATCCTGTCGCCGACGGAATGCCCGTGCAAATCGTTACTGGCCTTGAAGTTATCAATATCAATAAACAAAACGGCAAAGCGTCCGTCCTGCCGGTTATACCAGCGATTGAACTCTTCGAGCAGGTACCGGCGATTGGGCAATTTTGTCAGTTGATCGTGTTTCGCCTGGTATTCGAGGTCGCGTTTTGCATCCTGTTGCAGGCGTATATTGAAGCGGAAAATAAAATAGAGCGTGATATTGAACAATAACAGCAGGGCCGCCAGCCAGCTCACGGGTACCAGCAGACTGGCGTAGAGTGTTTTCAACGGCGTACTGGTAAAAGTGTAGAGACCATAGTCGGGCTCATAGCTGACTGCCGTCATAACCGTCTCGCCGTGCCGGTTCGGGGTAATGACCGGGACTACCTCGCCGCTGGCGCGAAATTCGTCCAGTGTCATGCCCGTTTGCTCCAGCAGGAGACGCTGGAAAAGACTGATAAGGTCTTCTGTTTCCGGTTTTCCGTAGACCTCTGCAAAATCGGACTCTTTAAGGGTCGAATCGTACTGACGGTAGTAGTCCGACCGGATAACAGTCAACCGTACGTGGCCGGGAAGGTTACTGGCCGACCACAGACTTTGACTGGAACCCAGCTTGAACCCCGTTGTCATGACGGCAACGACTTCACCCTG
>CAYSRA010000073.1:11431-12548 GCA_964433205.1 uncultured Thiohalobacter sp.
TTCAGTTCGGTACGGGAAGACTGCTTGACGTGCTGCCATTCGAGGTAAGCCATGGTTGTCGCGGAAAGGCAGGAGACAACCACGATAAACAGATAGGTCCGCCACAATGTGTTGTGTGTTCGCATGTCAGACTGCCGCGCGACAAAAAATTATCTTGTTGATCATTGCGTTAATGGTTAAAACATCCCTGTCGGAGCCAGCACACGGTAGCCGTGGCGCATAATTAACCGGTTCGATAAGGATTACAGCGGCTTTTTTCCGGATCTCTGCAACCGAGCCAGATCCATTGCCTGATCAGTGTGCGCGGAAATGTGCGAAAGGCTGCGACGCTACCACATCAGATCATCGGGTATCTTGTAATCCGCATAGGGGTCATCCTCCACGTCGTCCGTTCGGCTTGTCACGTTGCTGACAACACAGGCTTCGTCGCGGGCTTCGATTTTCTCCGCCACCGTTGAGGGAATTACCTCGTAGCCGTCATCAAAGCGAACGATAGCCAGCAGTCCACGCCCCAGCTTGTCGTGGATTTCTTCCGTCACGAAGAGCTTCCTGATTGCCGTACCATCCTGGAAGTTGTACCCGACTTCACCGCCATCCCGCGGCAAACGGTTCATTTCGATCAGCTGGCGAACCTGTGCCTTGACTGCCTTGCGCTCGGCCGCTTCCTTTTGCTGCTGATTGAGTTCGCGATCACGCGCCGCCTTCTCCGCCGCGACACGCCGGGCCAGTTCGGCGGCCTCGTTCAGCTCCTTGTCTTTGCTGTTTTTCCCGGCTTTCTGCTGCTTGTATTTGGACTTCTTTGCCTTGTTGAGCTTGTCCTTGCTCACCAGGCCCGCTTTAAGCAGCTGATCACCAAATGAATTTGCCATCGATTTAACCTTCGGATTCCCGTTGTTCACAAACTGTCTGGCATTCTACCCTGCTGACCGCTCTGGATGGAGTCCCTGCCTGACGTTCCCGACCGGGCTACACCCGCTTTGAATACCGCCGTTTCGCGTCAAATCGATCCATCGGTAACACTCCCACCGCCCGCGGGTAGACCTCCTGATCAAGCTCCACCAACTCTGCATCCACCTGACCCTACGGAACACCCTTGACCTCGTCGCTCTACACACAA
>CAYSRA010000074.1:0-5228 GCA_964433205.1 uncultured Thiohalobacter sp.
AGGTGTCGCTGCTCTGGATGTGGCCGGCGGGTTTGCCCGTCGCGGTGCTGCCGTTGTGACAGCTGCCGCAGCCGGCGGTTACCTTGCCGTGGTCAAAGGTGGCGGGCGTGCCGTGCGGCGTTCGTGGGCCGTGGGTTCCGGTCGCGGCCGTGCGGCGTTGGTTGCGGGCGTGTGGGGGTGGTCCGCCGTTCCGCTGGACACCCTGGCCTGGCGCCGGCAGTTCTGCATCCGTCGGCTCGCCCTCCACCTGCACCCAGTATTCCTTGGACGTGCCGTGTGTCGGGTTGGCGATACGCTGTTGCAGGCTGCCATCGTCGGTCAGCACCAGCAGGCCCTCGCTGTCGTAGTCGAGACGACCGGCGCAGTAGACGCCCGGTATGTCGATATAGTCCGCCAGCGTCGCCTTGCGCCCGGAGGGTGTATCACCGTCCGTGGTGAACTGTGACAACACCCGGAACGGCTTGTTGAACAGGACGATCACTTCTCGAATACGATCGGTACGACATCGTCGAATTTCTCGGCGAAATGTACCTTGACTCCCTCGCGGATATACTCGGGAATCTCTTCATAGTCGCCACGATTGGCGGCGGGCAGGATCAGCTCGCGGATATTCGCGCGCCGCGCGGCGATCACCTTTTCGCGTATACCACCGACGGGCAGCACCTGCCCGGTCAGCGTCAGTTCGCCGGTCATCGCCAGCTTGCGTACCGGGCGGCGGTTCTTCGCCAGCGACAGCAGTGCGCTGGCCATGGTGATACCCGCACTCGGCCCGTCTTTGGGCGTGGCGCCGGCCGGCACGTGCAGGTGGATCAGCGACTTCTCGAAAAAGTCGGGTGACGCGCCCCAGCGTTCGGCATTGGCGAGGATGTGGCTGTAGGCAATCTCGGCGGACTCGCGCATCACGTCGCCGAGCTGGCCGGTGAGCTTGAAACCGCGGGTGAAGCTGTGAATACGCGTGGCCTCGATGCTGAGGGTGGCGCCACCCATCGCGGTCCAGGCCAGGCCTGTAATGATACCGACGCCGGACAACCGCTTCTCGCGGCTGAACAGCGGTTTGCCGAGATATTCCTCGATGTCTTTCGCACGTACGTGAATCGGTGTCTTTTCACCTTCCAGGATCTTTATCACCGCCTTGCGGGCAATAGCGCTGAGGTACTTCTCCAGCCGCCGCACGCCGGCCTCGCGTGCGTAGTCCTCGATGATCCTGCGCAGCGCCGCCTTGTCGATGCGCAACTGGCCGCGTGGTTTGAGACCGTTGCGCTCCAGCTGGCGCGGCAGCAGATGATGGCGTGCGATGTCCATTTTCTCACTGGCGAGGTAACCGGACAGGTGGATGACCTCCATGCGGTCCAGCAGCGGACCCGGGATGGTGTCGAGCTGGTTGGCGGTACAGATGAACAGCGTCTTGGACAGGTCGAAGGGCACGTCCAGGAAATGGTCGAGGAATTCGCTGTTCTGCTCCGGATCGAGCACTTCCAGCAGGGCCGATGCCGGGTCGCCCTGGTAGGAGGCACCCACCTTGTCGATTTCGTCGAGCATGATCACCGGGTTGGCCGCCTGGGTGTCCTTGATGGCCTGGATGAACTTGCCCGGCATGGCGCCGACATAGGTGCGCCGGTGGCCCTTGATCTCGGCTTCGTCACGCATGCCGCCGAGCGAGAAGCGGAAGAACCTGCGTCCCAGGGCGCGCGCGATCGAGCGCCCCAGCGAGGTCTTGCCGACACCGGGCGGGCCCACGAACAGAATGATCGAGCCGGACACTTCGCCCTTCATGATGCCCACGCCGATGAATTCCATAATCCGCTGCTTGACGTCCTCCAGACCGTCGTGGTCTTCGTCGAGGATGCGCCGTGCCTCGGCGAGGTCCAGTTGGTCCTCGGTATGCTTGCCCCACGGCAGGCTGGTCAGCCAGTCGAGGTAGTTGCGTGTAGTGGCGTATTCTGGCGAGCCGCTCTCCAGTACCGCGAACTTGTCCATTTCCTCCTGGATGCGCTCCCGGGCCTTTTCGGGCAGTTCCAGCGATTCCAGGCGTTCCCTGAACTTGTCCAGTTCCGCGGTGCGGTCGTCCTTGGAAATACCCAGTTCCTTCTGTATGACTTTCATCTGCTCGCGCAGGATGTGCTCGCGCTGGTGCTTCTGCATATCCTGTTCGACCTGCTTGCGGATATGTGCCTGGGTCTTGGCAATCTCCAGTTCCTTGATCAACAGGGCGTGTACGCGTTCCAGTCGCTTCAGCAGATCGACGGCTTCCAGCACTTCCTGCTGCTCGCGTTTGGCGGAGGTGGTCAGGCTGGCGGCAAAATCCGCCAGGTGCGAGGGGTCGTTGGGGTGAAAGTTGTCCAGGAACAGCTTGAATTCCTCGCCGTACAGCGGATTCAGCGGCACCAGTTCCTTGATGGTGTTGATGATCGCGATGGCATAGGCTTTGATATCCGGATCGTCTTCGAAGCGGGGCTCCGGGTAATAGCGGACCCGCGCCGTGAAGGGAGGCTGCTTGCCGAGCCATTCCCTCACGCGGAAACGTTGCACGCCTTCCAGCAGTATCTGCAGGCGGCCGTCGACACGGCCGGTACGGTGGATGCGCGCGGCAGTGCCCATTTTGTAAAAGTCATTCGGCGTGGCCAGTTCCGGCCGGTCGGCGTCGGTCAGCAGCAGACCGATGACGCCGTTGGAGTTTTCCTGCGCAAACTGGATGGTGGGCCCCCATGTCTCCGGATCGATCAACAGCGGAATGATCTGCCCGGGGAAGAACGGCCGCTCCGACTGGGGCAGGATCGGAATGGTGCCGGGCAATGCGTCCTGCGCACGGATCAGTTCATTGGCGCCGGCGTTGTCTTCGATGTAAGTGTCTGTTTCCTGGTTGTCCATGGTCAGCATTCTTGTTGGCTTTGTCGGACTATAGAGATGGTGTGCCATCAAGCATAAATCAAGCGCCGACAAAAAGGATTTTTGTCTTGCGGGTTATCCACAGATTCTGTGGATAACTTTGTGGACTAAGTCGAGTGAAGTGCAGCGAATGCCTGAAAATACGCGTTCAACGTTAAATCGTGCATTTTTTAACCAATTTGTAATAATTGTTATAAATCAACAGATAACGGGTTGTTTGTAGACTGGGGGTCAAGCAGCTGCGGGTTTGTGCATGGATTTTCTTACTGTCTGATGACACCTGTGCATAAGCGTCAGTCGGTGGAATGAACGGTGTGGCGGATGTCAATAGGCAAGGCGGCATATTTTTACGCTGACGGGAAGAATTTTTGCCGGGAACGGGTTGCCCTGTGCGCCTGTCCCCCTCGATTCCAGGCAACATTCCTGTCCCGAATTGCCGCTATACTCCATGCCCCGAATTAACCGGATAAAAAATACAGGCCCAAATGGATTACCAAGTTGTCGATGCCCGCATCAGCCCGGAAGGACGTCTGGACGTATTGTCCCGCTCCGAAGTCAACCGCCTCCTCGATACCAGCCAGGGCGGCCTTTACAACCTGTTTCGCAACTGTTCGCTGGCGGTACTCAATTGCGGCAGTTCACTGGATGACGGCAAGGAGTTGCTGGAACGCTACCCGGATTTTGCCATCCGTATCATTCAGCAGGAACGCGGCATCAAGCTGGAGGTAACCGGGGCGCCGGCCCATGCGTTCGTGGACGGCGTCATGATCAAGGGGATCAACGAGCACCTGTTCGCGGTGCTGCGCGACGTGATCTATGTCAACGACGAAATCGAGGACAACCCCAAGATCGATCTGAGTACCCCGGACGGTGTAACCAGCGCGGTGTTCCACATCCTGCGCAACGCCCGCGTGCTGGTGCCGCGCACCGAGCCCAATCTGGTGGTGTGCTGGGGCGGGCACTCCATCAGCCGGGAGGAATACGACTATTCCAAGGTGGTGGGCTACCAGATGGGGCTGCGCGGGCTGGATATCTGCACCGGCTGCGGTCCGGGCGCCATGAAGGGGCCGATGAAGGGCGCGAATATCGGTCACGCCAAGCAGCGCATCAGCCCCGGGGTCTACCTGGGGATTACCGAGCCGGGCATCATTGCCGCCGAGTCGCCCAACCCGATCGTCAACAACCTGGTCATCATGCCGGATATCGAAAAGCGGCTGGAGGCCTTTGTGCGCACCGGACACGGCATCGTGGTGTTCCCCGGTGGCGCCGGTACCGCCGAGGAAATTCTCTACCTGCTGGGCATTCTGCTGCACCCGGATAACGCCGGCATACCTTTCCCGCTGATACTGACCGGCCCGGAGGGAGCGGAAGAGTATTTCAGCCGTATCAACCGGTTTATTCTCGATACCCTGGGCATCGAGGCACAGCAGCGCTACCGGATCATTATCAATGATCCGCCCCGTGTGGCGCGCGAGATGGCCGAGGGCATTCGCCAGGTGCGGGAGTTTCGCAAGGTGCACGGCGACGCCTACTACTTCAACTGGATGCTGAAGGTCGACGAGGAATTCCAGAAACCGTTCGTGCCCACCCACGAAAATATGCGTATGCTGGAGTTGCACAGGGACCAGGACCGGCACGAGCTGGCCGCCAACCTGCGGCGCGCCTTTTCCGGTGTGGTGGCGGGTAATGTCAAGGATGAGGGAATACGCGCCATCGAGGAGCACGGGCTGTTCGAGATACGCGGTGATGCAGAGATCATGGAGCCGATGGATGAACTGTTGAGCTCATTTGTCGAGCAGCACCGGATGAAGCTGCCCGGCAAGGAATACCTGCCCTGTTACCGGATCATCAAGTAGAGCCGAGTCGATGCCCGACATACTCTATCGTATTGCAAACGGTGTAACGTACTGGATCGCGCTGGTTTTGCTGGCGCTGTCGATGGAAGCTGTCGCGTTGTTTTACCAGTACCGGCTCGACTACTGGCCCTGTGTGCTGTGCATCCACGTGCGCGTGTGGTTGCTGGGTCTCGTCCTGGCCGGGGCGATCGGATTACTGGCAAGGCGGGCGCCGGTCCTGCGGGTGCTGACCCAGCTGATGGTTGCGGGGGTTGGCGCCGGATTGCTGGAGCGCTCATTGAAACTGCTGGGTACC
Source organism: uncultured Thiohalobacter sp. (assembly GCA_964433205.1). Taxonomy (GTDB): domain Bacteria; phylum Pseudomonadota; class Gammaproteobacteria; order DSM-19610; family DSM-19610; genus Thiogranum. The sequence goes on from CAYSRA010000074.1 coordinate 5,038, forward strand.
GAGCGCGGCACCCTTGACGGTAGTTGTGCGATGGAGTCGGGGTTACCTGCGTGGTTTGCGCTGGATAAATGGTTTCCCTCGGTGTTTCAGGTCAAGGAACCCTGCGGTTACACGCCGGAACTGCTCTTCGGCATCACCATGGCCGAAGCGCTGGTTGTTCTTTCCGCTGTGTTGCTGGCGCTCGGTATTGT
>CAYSRA010000074.1:5328-12474 GCA_964433205.1 uncultured Thiohalobacter sp.
GCCGCGCTCAGCCGAAACGCTCGTTCAACCACTCGATAATGCGGTCGGATTCGTACATCCATGTGACCTGGCCGTTTTCAGCGGGAATCCCCAGGCAGGGCACCTTGACCTCGCCGCCGCCCTCCAGCAGTTCCTGGCGGTACTGCGGGTTGTTGCGGGCGTCGCGCAGTTCGATAGTCAGCGACAGCCGTTTCATGGCCCGTCGCACCTTGATGCAGAACGGGCAGGTACGAAACTGGTAGAGCACCAGGTCGCGGGTGGCCTCGTCGATACGCTGCTGTTCCTCGGCGGCGCGAACCACACCTTTCGGCGTCGTTATCCATTCCCACAACAGCATAAGCGGGCCAAGAATGGCGCGAACCAGTTTGAAGAACGTCCGTACAAGTATTCTCATAGCGATAAATTCAGGTGGGGATGATGCTGAATTCGCTGACCTGCTCCAGGTTGGTCAGCGTTTCTGCAAGATTAAAGAAATTGCCGGTATCCCGGGAGCGCACCGTCATTTCGTACTCGAAGAACCTGCCCTCGGCATCCAGGGTGTAGCTGGCATCGAATGCCTTGATGTTGTGTTCGGCGATCAGTTCCCGTAACCGTGCCTCATCGTAGGTTTTCTTTTCGCGGACAAAGCGCACGCGGAAACGGGCATAGGTCTGCGACGGCAGCATGGATTCGATCCAGCGAAACAGGGATAACGTGACAACCGTCAGGCCGGTGGCAAAGAACGCGGGGTAGTAGAAGCCCATGCCGATGACGATCCCGATGGACGCGGTCATCCAGATCGACGCCGCGGTGGTCAGCCCGCGTACCGACAGACCTTCCTTGATGATTACGCCGGCGCCGAGAAAACCGATACCGGTCATAATGCCCTGCGCCAGCCTGGTGGGGTCGGCGCGTACGGTATGCAGGTATTGTTCAGGCACCAGCTGCCACTGGTAAACCATCAGCACCATCAGCAGGCTGGACGATACGCACACCAGGGCGTGGGTGCGGAAACCGGCTTCGCGGCCATGCAGCGCCCGTTCAAGCCCGATGATGCCACCGGCCAGCATGGCCAGCAGCAGCCGTGAAGCGATCAGGACGTAATCATATTCCATTGTACTCAAGCCGTTTTAACGTGTGGAAATCCGTGGGTTTTGTTCTACGCTTCGAGGTAGTGCCCCGTCCTCGCGCACAACATGGAATGCCGGACACTGGACTGGCGTCTATAGCCATAGTGTCCCCTGGCGGGACGGTATGATATCAGGGAATAAGGCGGGAGGAAGCAGATTTGTCAATCAGGCTGGGCGATATTGCGCCGGACTTTACGGCGGAAACGACACAGGGGGCGATCCATTTTCACGACTGGATCGGAGATGGCTGGGTCATGCTGCTGTCGCACCGGGCAGACTTTGCACCGGTCTGCACGTTGGAAATCGGCTATGTGGCGAGCATTCGCTCCGAGTTTGACCGCCGCCGTGTCAAGGTTATCAGCCTCAGTATTGATACACTGGAAGCGCACGATCGCTGGGCGAAAGACATCGAGGACACCCACGGCTACCTGCTGAACTATCCGCTGATTGCAGATCCGGACGCTGAAATTGCCCGCCTGTACGATATGATTCGCCCCAATGGTGATAATACGCTTACTTCCCGCAATGTATTTATTGTCGGCCCGGACAAGCGCATCAAGGTAATGCTGAGTTACCCCCTCAACACGGGACGCAACTTTGACGAAATATTACGCATCATTGACTCCCTGCAGTTGACCGAAGACTTTGATGTGGTGACACCGGTAAACTGGCGAACCGGTGATGACGTTATTATTGCGCCGACACTCAGCGATGCGCTCGCGCGGCAGAAGTTTCCTGACGGCTGGACGATGCTGAAGCCCTATCTTCGTATCGTTCATCAACCGCTTCGCGAGGCGTAGCACGGGTGTGAAATATACCGGTACCCGGCATGTCTGAACGCTACTCGGACTGCGTTTTCACGATCTGTTCGTAAACGAAGCCGTGCAAGGCGAAGATGTCCTGCTCTTTCTGCAGATTCAGTTCCAGGCCGTGATAATAGCTGTGCTCGCCGTGCTCATCGCTGTGTTCAACGTGCACGTTGCGGATCGTTGCCGGCAGCGATAAGAGTTTTTCGGTGCCGGCGACCTTGATGGCGCAGATGACCGTGACCCGGTCATCGATTTCCCCCAGTTGTTCACTCGATACCATCAGTGCACCCGACGTGCTGATGTCCACGATCGTTGCAGATTGAGGTTTATCGGGCTGGAAATCGGGGTTGGCATTCTTTAACGAGGCAAACAGCCTGACCCGCACACGTTGTGCCTTGCGGACGGTGATCTGTTCCATTTCATCGGGATAGGACAGATGCAGGTAGGGATACGGCCGGGAACAGGTGCGCAATACTGTCGTGGTAAAGCCGACGATGCGGTTGCCGACCATGACGCGAACCACAAACGGTTGTCCCTCGCGGATCAGCATGACCTTGCCCGCCACCATGGGTGTGGTTACCAGCAGGCTGGCGCCGGGCAGATAGCCGATCAGGTTGACGTGCAGCCGCCGTGAGTCTTCGCCATCACGCGGCTGAAGCTGCAGCAGTTCCCCTATCTGGATTTTAAGTTCAGAGTGTTCCACGTGCGCGATTGTAAGGCAAAACACATTGATTGAGAAAGATAAATCCCGGTTGCCCCGGGTAGCTCCACGACCGGGCACACGCGGGTCAATATCAGGCACAGATTCGCGATCTGCAATCAAACCTCTATAATGAGGAAATTTTTCGCCTGTCAGGCAGGTGGGGGAACGAAATGAAGTGGCTGGACAAAATACCCTTTACGGTCGTCGTGCCGTTTGCCGTGTTTCTCACATTTGCGCCGTTCGTGCCGGAGCCGCATCTGTGGGAAAAGTTGCGCATGCTGGCCGACGGCAGTCTGGTTCGCCCGGTGGATATTTTTGACCTGTTTCTGCACGGCACGCCGCTGGTATTGCTGATTGCGAAGCTGGTGCGCATCTCGCAGGCTGCGACATAGTTCTGGTTTGAACGACAGATTGGCAACATACGCCACAGGCAGGGAGGCCGGGATGGCAGGAAGAACACCAGGAAGCACAGGCGAGACGCTGCAGGAGACGCTGCAGCGGGTATTCGGTTACCGCAGTTTTCGCAGTGATCAGCAGGCGGTTATCGAAGCAGTGATCCGCGGTGAAGATGCCTTCGTGCTGATGCCCACCGGCGGTGGAAAGTCGTTGTGTTACCAGTTGCCGGCGTTACACCGGCAGGGTGTCGGCATAGTCGTGTCCCCGCTGATTTCGCTCATGAAAGACCAGGTTGACGCCCTGTGCGCCAACGGTGTGGCCGCAGCGTTCTATAATTCGTCACTGGTGTCGGACAATGCGCGCCAGGTGCTGGCCAGGCTGCACGCCGGTGAACTTGACCTGCTCTATATCGCCCCGGAACGACTGATGTCCGCCGATTTCATGCAGCGCCTGTCTGATGTCGACATCGCGCTGTTCGCCGTCGATGAAGCGCATTGCGTCTCCCAGTGGGGGCACGATTTCCGCCCCGAGTATGTACAGCTCGGGCAATTGCGGCACCGCTTCCCCGGCACCCCGCTGGTCGCGCTGACGGCCACGGCGGACCCGCAGACGCGGGAGGATATCGTGCAGCAGCTCGGTCTCGGCCGGGCGCGCCGCTACGTCGCCAGTTTTGACCGGCCCAACATCCGCTACACCGTGCTGGACAAGCACAAGCCGTTCGATCAGCTGATGCAGTTTCTGGAAAACCGTCGCGACGAGTCCGGTATCGTTTATGCGCTGTCGCGCAAGCGTGTCGAGGAAGTGGCGGAAAAACTGTTCGAGGCCGGCATCAATGCGGACGCCTACCACGCCGGCTTGCCGAATTCGCACCGCAATGACGTACAGGAGCGGTTTCTGCGTGACGAGTTGCAGGTGGTGGTGGCGACCGTCGCGTTCGGCATGGGCATCGACAAGCCGAACGTACGCTTCGTCGTGCACTACGATCTGCCTAAGCACATCGAGGGGTATTACCAGGAGACCGGCCGTGCCGGCCGAGACGGCCTGCCGTCGGAGGCGCTGCTGCTCTACGGTGCGCAGGATGTCGCTACCGCGCGGCGGCTGGTGGAAGGCAACGCCAATCCGGACCAGCGACGCATCGAGTTACACAAACTCAATGCCATGACGGGGTTCGCGGAAAGTCTGACCTGCCGGCGCCGGGTATTACTGGGGTATTTCGGCGAACGCCACGAACAGGCTTGCGGAAACTGCGATGTTTGCCTCAATCCGCCGGAATGCTTTGATGCCACCGAGGATGCCCGCAAGGCGTTGTCCTGTGTATACCGCGTCGGCCAGCGCTTCGGCATGAAGCACGTCATCGACGTGCTGCGCGGTGCTGATACCGAGCGTATTCGCAACCTCGGTCACAGCGCCCTTTCGACCTGGGGTATCGGTGTGCACCACAGTGAGCAGGTGTGGATGTCGATTGTTCGTCAGCTGATCCACCACGGCTACCTGATACAGGACATTGCTGCCTATTCGGTGCTCAAACTGACCGATGCCGCGCGGCCTTTGCTGCGCGGCGAAGTCAGCCTGGAACTGGCGCGGCCACGGATCAGGGAAAAGGCGCAGAAGAAGCCCAAAGCAGCGCGTGACGCGGGTCCGTATGATGAGGCGTTGTTCGAGCACTTGCGCGAACTGCGCAAACGGCTGGCGGACGAGCAGGGCGTGCCGCCCTATATCGTGTTTGGCGATGCTACCCTGATCCAGATGGCTGCACTGCGTCCCCTGGACGAGAACCAGCTGCTGTCGGTGTCCGGTGTGGGTCAGGCCAAGCTGGAGAAATACGGTCGGGACTTTCTCGATGCGATAGCGGAATATTGCCTGATGGTGCCGCCATCGTCGGATACAGCCCAGTAGAGAGGTGATTTGTGACAGACTTTAATACAGCGTTTACCGGCAACATCCCGGAAAACTATGATCGCTACCTGGGACCGATGTTTTTTCACTGTTGCGCCGGGGATCTTGCCGAACGCGTCGCTGCGACGGGAGCGAACCGGGTGCTGGAGATCGCGGCCGGCACAGGTATTGCGACGCGCATTCTTCGCGATCGTCTGCCGCACGAAGTCCATATTACCGCCAGCGACCTGAATGCCGACATGCTCAGGCACGCGCAACAGAAGTTCTCCGCTGACGAGAACATTGCTTTCGAGGTCGCGGATGCCATGCAACTGCCGTTTGATGACGCGCAATTCGATGCGCTGGCCTGCCAGTTCGGCATCATGTTCTGCCCGGACAAGACGCGGGCGTTTCGTGAAGCGCACCGCGTGCTGAAACCGGGTGGCCAGTTGCGCTTCAGTGTGTGGGACTCGTTAACGCATAATCCGCTGCCACGCACCACCAACGAGATTCTGGCGGCATTCTTCGATGGTGACGCCCCGGCCTTTTTGCAGGTGCCGTTCAGTTACCACGACCAGGCGCTGATCCGCGACGATATGGCAGCGGCCGGTTTCGGGGAAGTGTCGTTTACGATTCTCGACGGTGAATGCGTGTATGCCGATTCCGGGCAGGCGGCGCTCGGTATGGTGACGGGTTCACCGCTGCGGCTCGAAATCGAGCAGCGCGGCGATACCAGTATCGATGAGGTGGTGGATCGTGTGGCATCCGGGCTGGCCGAGGCGTTCGGGACGCGCGATTGCCGTGTTCCCATGCGCTGGACGGTGATTTCCGCGACCCGCACCGGTTGACACCTGATCCCGCCTCTCCGGGCAGGAGGAGCGATGACGGCGAAAGTGTGCGATAATGCTCTGCTGCGGCCCTGTGCCGCCTTCCATTCAGCTCTTTTCGGTACAAAATCTTGATTTCTACAGCCAATATCACCATGCAGTTCGGGGCCAAACCCCTGTTCGAGAACATTTCTGTCAAATTCGGCAACGGCAACCGCTACGGCCTGATCGGCGCCAACGGGTGCGGCAAATCCACCCTCATGAAGATTCTCGGCGGCGACCTCGAAGCCACCGCGGGCACCGTGATGGTCGAACCCAACATGCGTGTTGGCAAACTGCGCCAGGACCAGTTCGCGTTCGAGGATCACACGGTCATGGATACCGTCATCATGGGCCACAGCGATTTGTGGACCGTCAAACAGGAGCGCGACCGCATCTATTCGCTGCCGGAAATGAGCGAGGAAGACGGCATGAAGGTTGCCGAACTGGAAGTGCAGTTCGCCGAAATGGACGGCTACAGCGCCGAGGCGCGTGCCGGTGAGCTGTTGCTCGGCCTGGATATTCCCATCGAACAGCACAATGGTCCGATGAGCGCCGTGGCGCCGGGCTGGAAGCTGCGGGTGCTGCTGGCGCAGGCACTGTTTGCCGACCCCGACATCATGCTGCTCGACGAGCCGACCAACAACCTCGACATCAATACCATTCGCTGGCTGGAAGGAGTGCTCAACGAGCGCAACAGCACCATGATCATCATTTCGCATGATCGTCATTTCCTGAACAGCGTATGTACGCACATGGCCGACCTCGACTACGGAGAACTGCGTGTCTACCCGGGCAACTACGACGAGTATATGACTGCTGCAACGCAGGCACGCGAGCAGCAGCAGGCTGACAATGCGCGCAAGAAAGCCAAGATTGCCGAGTTGCAGGCCTTTGTCAGTCGGTTCTCCGCAAACGCTTCCAAGGCCAAGCAGGCCACCTCGCGCGCACGCCAGATCGACAAGATCAAGCTCGAGGACATCAAGCCATCCAGTCGCGTGAACCCCTACATCCGTTTCGATCAGGACAAGAAGCTGTACCGTCTGGCGATCGAGGTTGAAGGGCTGACGAAAGGATGGGAGCAGGACAAGCCATTGTTCAGCGACCTGAACCTGCTGGTGGAAGTTGGTGAACGCATTGCCATTATCGGCCCTAACGGTATCGGCAAGACCACCTTGCTTCGCTGTCTGGCGGGCGAACTCGATGCGGATGGCGGTGAAGTGAAACTCTCGGAGAATGTCGAACTGGGCTATTTTGCGCAGGACCACGCCGATGATTTCGCCGAGGACATGAGCCTGTTCGACTGGATGGATCAGTGGAAACAGCCCGGTGACGACGAACAGGTAGTGCGTGGCACACTGGGACGCATGCTGTTTTCGCAGGACGAG
>CAYSRA010000075.1:0-2345 GCA_964433205.1 uncultured Thiohalobacter sp.
GTCACCGCCTTGTTGACCTGATCGATACCCGCCGACTGTTCCTCACTGGCAGCGGCAATCTCGGCAATAATATCCGACACCTTCTTCACCGAATTGACGATCTCTTCCAGCGTGCTGCCGGATTCGTCAACCAGACGTGTGCCTTCTTCCACCTTGTCGACACTGTCCTTGATCAGGCTCTTGATTTCCTTGGCGGCGCCGGCACTGCGTTGCGCCAGGTTACGTACTTCGGCAGCAACCACTGCAAAGCCACGTCCCTGTTCGCCGGCGCGTGCTGCTTCAACCGCCGCATTCAGGGCCAGCAGGTTGGTCTGGAAAGCGATCTCATCGATAACCCCGATAATATCGGCGATCTCCTTGCTTGAACTGTTGATCGCACCCATGGCATCTACTGCGCGGCTGACGACTTCGCCGCCCTTTTCCGCCTGCTCGCGTGCGCCGGCAGCCAACTGGTTCGCCTGGCGGGCGTTATCGGCATTCTGGCGTACGGTGCTGGTCATTTCTTCCATACTGGAGGCGGTTTCTTCCAGGCTGGAAGCCATTTCCTCGGTGCGCTGACTCAGATCGGTATTGCCGCGTGACAATTCCCCGGCCGCACTTCCAATGTTATCCGCGGTCGTGCGTATCTCGTTGACCATCTGCACCAGGTTGCTGACCGAACCGTTAACCGCGTCCTTGAGTTCGGCAAACTGGCCCTGGTAGTCACCGTCCATCATCTGTGTCAGGTCACCCTGCGCCAACGCCTTTACCACGTCGGCAGTAGACTGCATGGGGTCGACCATGGCGTCGAGCAGTGAATTGATTCCGCTGGCCACGCTGCGCGCAAATCCCTGGAACTGTTCCGGCTGCAGACGCTCGTCCAGCTCGCCGGCGGCAGCGGCCTCGATCAGCTGTTCAATCTGGCGCTCGGCTTCCTTCTGCTCGGTGATATCGCACCACTCGACCATATTGCCCATCCAGTTGCCTTCATGGTCGAGGATCGCCGTGGCGTTGACCGTGAATTCAAGACCGGCGACTGCAATCTCCGCCTTGGCGGGCAGATTCCTCGGGTCGCTGAGCAACGCCCGCTGGTGTGCCGGGTTCTTGTGGAACTGGTCGATGTTCGAGCCGACCAGGCTGGCGACGCTGAAACCGGGAAACACCTTGCGCAACTCGGCCTCGCGGTTGGCCAGCATTTCTTTCACCGCGGGATTCACATACGTAATATTCAGATCGTTGTCGCAAATCATCAGGTTGGCTTGCGCCCCGTCGACGGCCGACTGCAAACGCGCAACCTCGATTTCCTTGGCACGCTGCTCGGTGACATCCGACCATTCCAGTGTATTGCCGACGTAGTTCCGGTCCGCGTCGTATATCGCGGTGACATTCAGGTTGAAGGTCAGCGGCCCGACCTTGATATCCGTCTGGTAAGGCAGCTTCGAGGGATCCGCCAGCAACTGGCGCTGGTGCGACGGGTTCTTATGGAACCGGTCAATGCAGCTGCCAACCATCTTGTCGGCTTCGAAGCCCGGGAATATTTCGCGCATGACCTCCTGGTGCCGGGTCAGCAGGTCGACCGTCGCCTGATTGACCGAGGTGATAACCAGGTCGCGGTCGACCATCATCATGGCGGTCATGGCGCCCTGTACGGCACCTTCCAGCCGGGCGACGTCGTTTTCCCTTTTACGCTGTTCGGTAATATCATTCCACTGCACGACATAGCCGGCGCGGTTCCCCTGGTGGTCGTAGAGCACACGTGTCTCGTGTGCAAAATAGAAGCGTCCGGGTGTAATTGCGCCCACACGCTTGTCGTCCTTGCCCAGGCTGTGCAGGATATTCTTGATGGCCTGCGGGTCCTTGTGGTAGCGGTGGATGCTGCCGCCGGTCACCTTGTCGGCGTCGAAGCCGGGCAGGTATTCGGCCAGTTCATCCTCCAGGGCTCCCAGGGTTTCCCGTGCCTTGCGGTTGACGAAAATAATATTCTCATCGACGTCCGCAATCATAATATTGTACGGAGCTTCTTCCAGAATGCTCTTCATGATATGGAGATCTTCCATGGTCGATCCCGCTTCCTGCGCAACATTGTCCTGAACTGTACTGGTACTGGTGACCATTTCCGCCTCTCCTGCTTCAATCATGACTTCCGCGACCTGGTTCAGTGCATCTGTCCAGGCCTCCCTGACGTCATCCGTCCATGCCTCACCGGCAAACTCCGCCATTACATCCAGCAGCGTTTCCGCAACGGCACCGTAGTGTTCCGGCCGGGCGCCGTAGCCAACGTGCTTTTTCCCGAGCTCCGTCAACGCGTTGTTAAGCGCCTCCGGCTTGCGCAGACTGTTGACCACGAGCTTCAGTGCCGCCAGCAG